>NZ_BAAHCB010000015.1:139283-149508 GCF_054776215.1 Glycomyces tarimensis | reverse complement strand
TTCGCCGCGCCCGGTGCGATCGCGCAGCTCGTGGCCGCATCGGTTCCGTTTCGGACGAGGCGGAGCTTTTCCACTGCGCGAGCGCTTTCGCTACATCAAACGCTTGCCGGTGGAAAACCGCTGAAAACGAGGCGAAAGCCTTGACAGTCCATTCATACATTGGAGACTATCGATGTATCTGGGAGCGCTTTCCTTGTCGAATTGGCCCTCACCCGATTTCGCACGAGCCAAGACACCCGAACGGAACCCCTTCGAGCGCCGCTGGCGCGGCCGGGGCCACGCAGACAAGGACATCGAACTATGCAAGTACCACAAAGACGTAGGAGACTGGCGGTCACCGCCGTGGCCGTCGCCGCTCTCGGCGCCGGCGCCCTGACGATCACCTCGGCGAACCAGGCCTTCGCCGAGGAGGGCTGCGAAGTCGACTACAACGTCACCAACGACTGGGGCTCCGGCTTCCAAGCCAGCATCACCATTTCCGCGGACGAGCCCATCGACGGTTGGCAGATCGAGTGGACCTTCCCCTCCGGCACCTCTGTCAGCAGCGCATGGAACGTCACCTGGAGCCAGAGCGGATCGAGCTTCAGCGGCACCGACGTCGGCTGGAACGGCTCGATCGGCTCCGGTCAGAGCCGCGAGGTCTTCGGCTTCGTCGGCAGCGGCAGCAGCGCCGCCCCGAGCCAGTTCTCTATCAACGGCGACGTCTGCAACGGCCAGACCGACCCGGACCCGGACCCCACCGATCCCGATCCGACGGATCCTGACCCGGACCCGACGAATCCCGCGTGGGGCCAGGGACTGCCGCCGGCCGGCGCCGAGCTCAGCAGAGCGTACGAACTGATCCAGGAATCGAACCCGAAGGGGTACGAGCCGCGGTCCGGCGAATGCTCCAACGAGATTCACGCCCGGTACTGGACCTACGGCCCTGACGGCAAGGTCTACCCCACCTGGCACCCCACGCAGCATTCCAGCGGCTGCTCGTTCGGGCACGAGCACGGCGACGACCCCCGCAATTCGCCGCTCTTCGGCGAGAGCGGCTTCCCCCCGTTCGGCTACGTCAGCGAGGTGCAGGCGGACAGCCTGCCCGAGGGGAGCCAGCGGCATGAGGACCACGTCGGGCACAAGGTGCTCGCCGAGAGCGTCGACGTGATCGAGGGCGACGACGGCAGTGCCTTCTTCCCGCCTCAGGGCAATGTCCTCGCCAACTGCGACATTCTGCTGAAGATCCACCAGGGCACGCACTCCCCCGACGCGTTCAAGAACAACGTCCACGAGCTGATCAGCAACATCGAGTGCAACGCGAACGGTCAGACCGTCCAGGCGAAGACCGCCATGATGATGCCGTTCGGCGAGGCCGGCGGCTTCAGCCCCTCCGAATGCCCGGGCTTCGGAGGCCAGCGCATCGAAGTCGGGACGCCGGTTCCGGCCGATTCGCCCTCGGAGTACCAGTCACTGGGCCGGCTGATCGCCGAGTCGGGCTGCATCGACGCGATCCGTCGGGGCGACACCCACTTCGATCCGCTGTATCCCGAGCCGCAGCCGTTCAACGTGTCCGACATGGACGACTTCTGGTTCGGCAACTCTCAGGTGAACGGCGCCGGAGTGAACTTCAGCATCTCGCCGCTGTTCTACGTGGTCGACTCGCAGCGCTACTACGACCCGTCCCTGCCGAACAACATGGGCCGGGTTCTGGACCTGTGCTATGAGCCGGACCTCCTGGGCGGCCCCAACTGCGACGAGGCCCTCCAGGCCGGAGGCGGCCAGCGGCTCGCCTGGGACGACCCCCGCTCGCCGTTCAAGGGCACCTTGCGGGAGTACCGGCCCGGCGGCTTCACGGTGCAGGCTCCCGGGGGGACCACGGTCTACACCAACGCGTACGGAGGCGACGTCTCCACTACGCCGTTCGAAGGCTCCATCGAGCAGTACTTCTCCGGCAGCACGTCCGGAGGTTCGTGGTACCTGCGGGGCGCCACCCGCGACTGGGACGACGGCACCGTCCACTCGCCCAACTGAACCGACGACTGCCGTAGGCGAGGGGCCCGCTGTGGCTTAGCCGCGGGCCCCTCGCCGTGCCGGCGCCGTGCGGATCAGTCAGCCGAGGTCGAAGGCGCGTCGAAGCGCCGGGCCTGGTGGACCAGGTACCGGGAGTACGATCGCAGCAGCTCGCGGTAGCGGTCGGTGTCGGGGGCCTCACCGGGGCGCGTCAAGGCCAATTGGGAAATGTAGGACACGAGGACGTCTCCGGGGTAGCTGAAGCCATCGGTGATGCTGTCACTCATCCAGGTGAGCCAGGGCTTGAGCGTGCGGCGAACGGCCTTGGTGACGTGCTCGGCATGGTCCTGCTGGGCCGTGGGCCCCTGGAAAGCGGGCCAGCGATCGACTTCCTGTTCGATCGTATCGGCGACCGCCAGTGTGAGCCCCTGTTTGAACTTGGAGTCGACGACCCAGTCCGGCAGCGGATACCGGGCCTGCAACGTCCCTTCCAGATGCGATTTCCCGGTCATACCCCATCACGCGCTCTTCCGTTTGCGGGCCGTCGTCTTCTTCGCCGCCTTCTTACGCGTCGTCGCCTTCTTGGCCGTCTTCTTCGCCGCTTTCTTGGGCGTGGCCGCCTTCTTCGCCGCCTTCTTCGCCGGCCTCCGCTTGCCTTCCTTCGCCTCGACGCTCTGCTTCAGCGCATCCATCAGATTGATGACCTCCGCCTTCGGCTCCTCCTTCGACGACTTGGCCACCTCCGTGCGCCCGTCCCTCTTGGCTTCGATGAGGTCCCGCAGGGCCTCCTGGTAGGCGTCGCTGTACTCCTCGGGTTGGAAATCACCGGTCATGGTGTCGATGAGCGTGCCCGCCATCTGCAACTCCTGCCGGCCGGCCTCGCCGCCCAGACCGCTGATCCCGGGTTCGCGGATCTCGTCGGGCCACAGCATCGTGTGCAGCACCAGCGCCTCGTCGCGGGGCCGGAGGGCGGCGAGGCTCTCCCGGCGCCGCAAGGTGACCTTCACGATCGCGATCTTGCCGGAGCTGAGCAGCGCCTCGCGCAGCAGCAGATACGGCTTGGCGGCGGCCTTGCCGGGCTCGGCGTAATACGACTTCTCGTAATGGACAGGGTCGATCTGCTCATTGTCCACGAATTGGATCACCTCGATCGTCTTCGACGAGCCGCCCGGCAGGTCCGCGAAGTCGTCCTCATCGAGCAGGACCACTTCCCCGTCCTCGGTCTCCACGCCCTTGACGATCTCCTCGGGTTCGACGACCTCATCGTCGAGTTCGCAGATCTTTCGGTAGCGGATCCGCCCCGAGTCAGCAGCGTGGTACTGGTGCAGCGAGAGGTCGTGACTGCCCGTCGCGGCGCGCAGGCTGACCGGGATGCTCACCAGTCCGAACGCGATTACACCGCTCCAGATCGCCGGCATGCCGACAGCATGACACGAACGGTCACCGATCATGTGCATTACGTAGTCATTGCTCGTTCGGCGACCGCGAGCCTCGGCGAAGGACTCGTCTTTGGCCTGGTCACATGGCCCGCGTAGGCGTGCGCCGCGCAGGCGAGGCGGTTTGTCTCCGCCGCCGGCCGGGTATCTCACGCCCATGGCACGGGGGGACAAGCTGAATGCATACCGGGCGAAACGGGACCTGTCGAAGTCCGGTGAGCCTTCGGGCGGACGCAGGCGGGGCGAGGGCGATCGGTTCGTCATCCAACGCCATGAGGCGTCAAGACTGCACTTCGACTTCAGACTGCAGGTCGATGACGTGCTCGTGTCCTGGGCCGTGCCGAAGGGGCCGTCGCTCCACCCCGCGGACAAGCGTCTCGCCGTCCGAACCGAGGACCATCCGCTGGACTACGCCGAGTTCGAGGGCCGGATCCCGAAGGACGAGTACGGCGGCGGCACCGTGATCGTCTGGGACACCGGCACGTACCGCAACCTCACCGAGAAACGCCGCAAAGCGGTGCCGATGGCCGACGCCGTTGAGCACGGACACGTCGTGGTGTGGCTGGAGGGCGAAAAGCTCACCGGCGGCTTCGCGCTGACGAGCATGGGCGAGGGCAAGGACTGGCTGCTGGTCAAGATGGACGACGAAGGCGCCGATCGCCGCCGCAAGCCCGCCAAGACGCAGCTCGAATCGGTGCTGACCGGCCGCACCAACCGGGACTTGGCGGCGGAATGAACGGCTTTCGGCAGCCCATGCTCGCAACGCTCACCGAGCGGCCCTTCTCGAACGCGGACTGGCTGTTCGAGCGGAAGCTCGACGGCATGCGCGCGCTGTCCGCACGGGATCAAGGAAGGCCGCGGCTGTGGTCGCGCAACGAGCGCCGCATCGACGAGAGCTTCCCCGAGCTCATCGACGCGCTCTGCGATCTCGGCGGCCCACGGTTCGTGGCCGACGGCGAGATCGTCGCGTTCGACGGCAAGGTGACGAGCTTCGCCCGACTCCAGGCGCGCATCCACCTCACGGGTGCCGTACGCATCGCCGCGACCGGCGTCGACGTCTTCTACTACGTGTTCGACCTGTTGTCCTACGACGGGAACGACCTGACCCGCCTGCCGCTGCGGGACCGCAAGCGGCTCCTGCGGGACGCGTTCGACTTCCAGGCCCCGCTGCGGTACTCCGCCCACCGCAACACCGACGGCGAGACGTTCTTCGAGGACGCCTGCGAGCGCGGCTGGGAGGGTTTGATCGCCAAGCGTGCCGCCTCGCGCTACCGCAGCGGCCGATCGAAGGACTGGCTCAAGTTCAAGTGCGTGCGCGACCAGGAGTTCGTGGTCGGCGGCTTCACCGAGCCGCAGGGTTCTCGGGTCGGCTTCGGGGCGCTGCTCGTCGGCTACCACGAAGGCCCCGGCAGGCTGCGGTACGCGGGCAAGGTCGGCACCGGATACAACGAACGCACCCTGCGGGCGCTGCGCGAACGGATGGACGGCCTGGCCCAGGGTGAGAGCTCGTTCGTCGACCCCGTCCGCGAGCGCGGCGCGCACTGGATCCGCCCCGAACTGGTGGTGCAGGTGGCATTCAGCGAATGGACCGCCGACGGCATGCTGCGCCACCCTCGATACCAAGGAGAGCGTCCGGACAAGCCGGCCGCAGACGTGGTGAGGGAGACGATCTGACATGGCGCCACCGACGATCCACGTCGCCGAACGCGACATCAAGGTGACCAAACTCGACAAAGAGCTGTTCCCCGAGGACCACTTCAGCAAGGGCGACATGCTCGTCCATTACGGCGCCGTCGCCGAGGCGATGGTCCCGCATCTCGCCGGGCGCCCGTTGACCATGCGCCGCTTCCCGGACGGCATCGGAGCCGGCGGGTTCTTCCAGAAGGACGCGTCCGACTACTTCCCCGACTGGATCAACACCGTCGCGGTGCCGCACCGGCACGCCGAAGGCACGGTCCGCTATGTCGTGTGCGACGACGCCGCCACGCTGGTGTACCTGGCGAACCAGGGCACCATCGAGTTCCACATCTGGACCTCGACCGTGGACGATCTCGGCCGTCCCGACCGCTTGGTGGTCGACCTGGACCCACCATCGGGGGTGTCGGTGGCCGCGCTCCGCTCGGTCGCGAGACGGGCGCGAGACCTCTTCACCGAGGTCGGACTGACACCGTTTCTGCAGGCCACGGGCGGGCGCGGCTACCACGTGGTCGCGCCGCTCGACCGCTCCGCCGACTTCGCGTTCGTGCGCAGGCTGGCGGGCGACATCGCCGACCGCCTCGCCGCCGACGATCCCGAGCTGCTCACGACCGCGCAGCGAAAGCATCGCCGCGGCGACCGGCTCTTCCTCGACGTCAACCGCAACGGCCACGGGCAGACGTTCGTCGCGCCGTACTCGCTGCGCGCCCGGCCCGGCGCCTCGGTGGCGACCCCGCTGGACTGGGGCGAACTGGGCCGCTCCACGCCGAACGGCTTCACGGCGGCGTCGATCAGCAGGCGCCTCGCGCAGAAGAGCGACCCGTGGGCGGCGATGGACGAACACGCCGCCGCCCCGGCCACCGCACGAGAGCGTTTGGACGCCATGGGCGGCTCGTGAGAAGTGGAGCCGCCGGCGACGGACGCGCTCAGCTCGCCCGCAGCGACTGTTCCAGGAACGCCGTCCGGTCACGCTTCGAGCGGCCGGGTCTGCGTGATGGTCCGGAAGAAGACCAGGAAGTCCACCGACTGGCGCAGCGACGAAAGGGCGACGCCGTGCTTGTCGTCCTCCTTGGGGTCGTAGACGCCGGCGATGATCCGAAGCCTGGTCGCCGTGTTCGGCCAGTCGTCGTCGCCGCTTTCTCTCAGGCGCAGCAAGGCGTCGCCGGTTCCGCTGTCGAGCAGGGTTTTCTCCACGTATCCTTCCCCTGGTTCGGGAATCGCCATGCCGTCGCGGATGGTCCCGCGACCGAACGCCAGGAGCACCGACACGTACGCGTCTCCGAACCGCTCCCGCAGCAGGTGCCCCGCAGTGGCGAAGCGGCTGCCGGGGTGCACCGCCACCTCCATGTCGGACACGGACCCGGTCAGTGCGAAACCGTCGAAATAGACGATCTTCTCCCCGGTTTCCTCATGGGCGGCGATGATCCTGTCGGCGATGCCCCTGGACATCTCGCCGAGGTCCGGTTTCGCTGCGATGGCGTTGCCGTGGAAGCCGAGGATCTGCTCGGCCAGGGCGACGGTCGCCGGTTTCCACTCTCCGTCGGGCAGGCCCCGCACCAGGTCGAGGGCCTCACTGGCCAGCTCGGCGAACGGGCGGCCGGGGTGGATGCCCTCATGGATCTGAATGTGCTCATTGACCTCGTGTGCCGTGCGAATGACGTCGTAGCGTTCGCGGATGCTCGCCGCCGTTCCCGGGTCGGCCTGTTCGGTATGGGCGAGGACTCGGTCGTAGTCTTGCGGCTCCGCTTGCCTCGGGCCGTTGCCGACGATGCGGACGGGCCCTTCGGCGTGCTGCTCGTTGAACGCTCGGAGCCACTGGAGCAGGTCCGCCGTGGACTCAGTCCGGTTCGGCAGCCAACCGGACAGCACCACCTCGCGCAGATCGGAGCGGCGCCCGAGCACATAGTCGTCCATGCGCTCGGCGACATTGGCGCTGTCGGGGATCATGATGATCCGGTAGTCGGCATCCTCCACCAGCGCCTTGGTGATACCGATGCGGTACCGGTCGATCTCGGCCGACTCGCGGGTGTTCTCACCGACGGCCACGACGGTGGCCGCTTTCGCCTCCGTGACGATGGGCTGCCGGTCCGCCAGGGGCCGCGCGTGCTCCCGGATCCATTCCTGTGTCGCGTTCATGGTCGCCTCCGATGCGTGGTGGTGGTGTTTCCATGGGCCAAGTTACGGATCGTTTGACTGGGGAGGCATCTGTCGCATGACTGGAACGGCCGATGGGCGCCGGTTGCGGCCCCGCGGCTCCGGTGCTCCCAGCCGCCGTGACGCTCGCGATCGCGGTTGCGCGCCCCGCGATGCACGGGTGCTCGATGCGGTTGTACTCTCGCTTTTGTCGGGCCAGAGGGCTACTCTGATGCTCGCTGCGTGCGACGCGCCGGCGGCGCGGTGTTGTGGACGGCCGGTCGCGAACGGGGCACCGGCGATCCGTGAGGCCATTGTTTTGCATCCGTGAACGGTGGACCCCGATTTCCGTCCATGATCCGACATCACTCTTAGTGATGAATGCGACACTCGCGCTGCGGAACCGACTTTAGACTTGGGCCATGATCCCCGCCAACGGTCCCCCGGAACCGCCCGAACCGGTCACTGAGCCGGCCGATCCCACCACCTCCGCCGGCTCCGCCGGTCGGATCCCCGCCGACACACCGGCGCCCTCCACCGCCGCGGCCCCCCGTGGCGCCACCTCGACTGGGGAGGTCTAGACGTGGAACTCAGTTTCGACGGCGACTTCGTCCGACAATCCGTCGCGATCGTGCTCAGCGCGAACCAGCTCATCGCCTACTGGCTCGCGGGAAACAAGAACAATCTCGGCTGGCTGCTCGGCGTTCTCGGCGGCGTGCCCTGGATCGCGTTCATCATCGTCTGGGACGTGTGGGGCCTGGCCCCGCTCGTCATCGGACTCCAGGTCATATACATCCGCAACCTGATGCGCTGGTGGCGAGAGAGCCGTGGCGCCGAACAGGCGGCCGATCCACCTGCGGTCGCTCCCGTGAAGGTCGGCGCTCCGACCACCTCCTGACATGGTTCAGGAAACCGCTGCGTGCGCACACGATCTCGCGCCGCGCAGCCGTGAGGAACCGAGTCCCGTCGCCCCTGCCGGGGCTCGGTTCACCGGCGCCGAATGATCAACAATGTGGACAGACCGGGCACCTCCAGCCCACTCCCCCGCCACACCTCGGACCGCGGCGGCCGCCGGGGAACGCGCCTATGGTCTGTCCTGGGCGTCAGGGCGCATGGCCTCGGCTAGCTGTATCGCCCTAAGGAATCACCGCGGACGCGACCGGATTCGTACGCCCACATCGCGGCCTCGACGCGGTTGCGCAGTCCGAGCTTCGCGAGGATGCCGGCGATGTGGGTCTTGACGGTGCCGAGCGAAAGGTAGAGCCGTTCGCCTATCTCGACGTTGGTCAGGCCGGTGGCGAGCAGCGCGAGCACGTCTTCCTCGCGGTCGGTGAGCGGTGTGGTCGGCTGCCGCACATTCCGGGTCGAGCGCGAGAACTCCCCGAGCAGCCGCACCGTGATCTGCGGCGAGATGAGGGCGTCGCCGTTCGCGGCGGCGCGGACGGCCTCGCCGATCAACTGGGGCCCCGCGTCCTTGAGCAGGAATCCCTTCGCGCCGGCGCGCAGCGCACCGTGGACGTATTCGTCGAGGTCGAACGTCGTGATGACGACGACCGCGATCGGGTCGGCGATGCGTGCGTCGGCGAGCAGCGCGGTGACCTCGATGCCGTCGAGTCCTGGCATCCGGATGTCCAGCAGAGCGACGTCGGGACGCAACTGCTGCGCGAGTCGGACCGCGGCGACGCCGTCAGCGGCCTCACCGACGACCTCGATGCCCGGCTGGGATTCGAGGAGCATGCGCAGGCCCGTGCGGACGGGCTCCTGGTCGTCGGCGACGAGCACACGGATCATGCGGTGCCTTTCATTGCGAACTCACGGCTCGCGAGCTTCGCCGAGGACGGGGAGCGAGGCGCGCAGGGTCCATCCGCCTGCCGGGTCCGGTCCGGCGGCGAGGTCGCCGCCAAGGAGCGACGCGCGCTCGGACATCCCCTGGAGCCCGTGCCCGTCGCCCGATGGAGGACGGGCGGGCGTGCCGTCGTCGCGGACGACGATGCGCACGGTGTCCGACTCCACCGTCACCGACACGTCGATCCGGGTCGCCCCGCCGGCGTGGCGCCGCGCGTTCGTGATGCCTTCCTGAGCGATCCGGAACAGGGTGGACGCGACGACGCCCGGCAGCTCGGCGGGCACGTCGATGCGCACGGTCACCGGAGGCGGGCCGGGATCGGCCAGGCGCGCGAGTTCATCGATCCCCGCGGAGGGCGCGTACTCGGCGGGCGTGCGGAGCGTGCGCACGAGCGAGCGCATGTCCCCGAGCACCGCTTGGGCCTCGCGCTCGATGACGCCGAGCGATTCCACCACACGCGAGACGTCGTGCGGGCGTTCGCCCGCCGCCTGAGCGCGGATCACGATGGCGGAGACGTGGTGCGCCACGGTGTCGTGCAGGTCGCGGGCGAGGGCTTCGCGCTCGCGCGCCCGAACGGCGTCGAGCCGGCGCGCACGCGATTCCAGGCGCTCGCGGCGCAGCGCCCCGCTCAGGCAGATGCCGCCCACGAAGGCGATTCCGGCGACGGTGTCCGCGATCGGATCCCGACCGAGCGCGATCGAGAACGCGATACCCGCCGCGAGGATCGCGGCGCCCACGATCCGGTCGCGTCCCGATCCCCAGCGGAACAGGGCGTAGGGAAGCGCGATCAGCGCGACCATCGTGAACAGCGAGTCGGAGGCGATCCCCGCGATCGCTTGGGCGAGCGAGAACGCCGCGGTGAGGACCGTCACGACCGCGACGGCGATCAGTGGATGCGAACGGCGCCACATGAGCCCCGGCAGCGACGCGAGGGTGAGGAGCGTCGTCGCGAGCGGCCAGTCGAGGTCGGGTCGCATCGCGCCCTCGAAGACTGCCACCGCGGACAACGCGAGCACCAGGGCGACGTCCCGCGGCCTCGGGCCGTCGGCGCCGCCGGCGCGGGGACGTGACCACGCGGCGCCGATCAAGCTTCGCACAGCTGGCATCCTAGTCACACCGTGAT
>NZ_BAAHCB010000015.1:95987-139247 GCF_054776215.1 Glycomyces tarimensis | reverse complement strand
GGCGGGCGATCACCCATTCGGCCACCAGGGCGTTGATGATCCATCCGGCGTCCATCTGGAGGAGGCGCATGAGGGCGTCGGGCTCCCCGAACATCAGCAGGAACGGCCCTGAGGTGAGGACTTGGGTGCCCGCGCCCATGGCCAGTGCGTAGGCGCGGATCATCCACGAGCCGTGCGCGAAAACCTCGCCCCGGGCGATCGCGGCGGCCCCCAGCACGAGGAACGCGAGCATGAGCGCGCCGACGAGGTATCGCGAGACGGCGACGGGGCCGTCGTCCATGGAGGGCACGTCGTAGAACGCGGTCATCCACAGTCCGCTCGCGGCCACGACGAGTCCCGCGGGCATGAGCAGGAATCGCCCGGCGAAGCGATGCCACGACAGGTGCCGCCCGCGCAGGCCCGGAAGGAACTGGAACGCGCCGACGATCGAGTAGACGAGCGCGCCGAGAATGTGCAGGACGACGGGCAGCGGCATCCGCAGGAACCGGGCGTTGGCGGAGGTCTCAGGGGCCCCCGAGGCTATCTCGCCGAGGCGGACCATCCCGGCGAGCGACGGCACGAGCGCGAGGACGATGAGGCCGGCGGCGATCAGCCACTCGCGGCGGGGAATGTTCTGCGGCGGGTTCATACCGCAATCCTCATCGCGGCGACGACTCCCCGCTTCAGCCATGTGGCCTAATCGGGGAACCTCGGCGACGCGCTTGCCGTGGTCGTCTCCGGCCTCGAGCCGCGAGCGCCGCCGTCGCCCAGGACGCGGGCGGCAGGGGGTTCAGAAGTTGAGCGAGCTGACCATGCGCTCGTAGTCGCCGAAGGCGCGATCGATCTGCTCGGGCGTGAGCCCGTAGGCGCCGACGTGGTATTCGTGCTTGCGGTCGCGCACCGGGTTGCCGAGCGCGTTGACGAGGTGCTCGCCGTCGTCCCAGGTCCATTCGATGCCGAGGTCCTTGTACAGGCCGGGGACGAACATGCCGGGGTCGGCGGCGAGGCGGTGGTAGGGCACGTCGACCACCGAGGCGCGATGGCGCTGGCGGAAGGCACGGCCGGCTTCGACCGTCTCGACCATCAGCTCCAGGGCGAGCTCGCCGAGGGCGTCCCGGTCGACCCGGGCGAGGAACAGCGACTGCGCCAGGTCGGCGAGCGAGCACAGCGAGCCCATGACCGTGGTCGGGCTCCGGTGCGTCCACACGAACGTCGCGTCCGGGAAGACCTGCTTGATGGCGCTCATCTGGCCGAGGTCCATCGGGTATTTGAGCACCCAGCGGCGACGCGGGCGGCCGTGCTGGAGGACTTGGAGCGCCGACTTGAGGTACTTGTAGTCGATCGTGGTGTCGCGCGAGGCGAACCACTCCCGGTAGGCGGGCATGGGCGCGTGGAACAGCAGGTGGTAGAGCCCGTGCGGCAGTAGGAACATGCTCTCCTCGGGATTCTCGGCGTCGACGGGGTGAATGAAGTCGAAGTCGGGGGCGTAGCGGGTCGAGGAGAACTGCCGGCGCACCGTCCTGATCCGTTTCGCGGTGGTCTTCGGATCGCGTTCGAGGTCGGTGTTGACCATCTCCCACAGCAGCGGTCCGCGGCAGGCCGGCGAGGCGGCCAGCACCTGGTGGGCGAGGGTCGTCGCCGTCCGCGGAAGCCCGACGACGAACACCGGCCGCTCGATCGGCTCGGCCCCGATCTCGGGGTGCCGCTGATGGAGCCGGCGGATCCGCAATCGGTTCACCAGCCGGGCCCGGGCGTCCATGATGGTCGTCAGCCAGCCGATCGGCGAGAGGTCGGGAACGTCGGCGACGCAGCCTATGAGGAACCGGAAGTCCTCGATCCACTGGCGGTCGGTCTCGTCGACGTCGATGCCGCTGGTGCGCTCGGCCTGGCGGATGGCCCTGTCCCAAGCGGCCCCCGGGTCGCGCCGGGACCGCGCCAGCGGAGTCAGACTCGCGTTCAGCGCTTTGAAGGTGAGGGTGGTGCGGCTGCGGCGACTCATGAGGGGGTCCTCTCAATGGCATGAGCGTGGTGGCGATACGGATATTACGGAAGCAGGAGGAGCCGGGACGTCGGGCCGTGTATACCGCCGAGAAGAGCGTAAACCGGAGTTTCCCCGGTGCGCTCGCGACCCGGGGGCGGCGCTCGCCATGCGACTCAGTCTCGTTGCCGATCTTCCCGCAGCTCGTCGTACCGGGCCCGTTTCCCCAGTGGAACGCCGGAGCGGTGCAGGGCGCGTCCGATCGCGTAGCCGCCCACCGGCGCGGTGGTCAGCAGCAGCCAGGTCGCCAGCAGCACCTCCACGGCCGCGAGCCATCCGGGCTCGGCCATCCAGGCACCGGCCAGCACCAGCACCAGTCCCAAGGTCGCGGCCTTGGTGACGGCGTTGAGCCGTGAATACGGGTCGGGCAGGCGGAGGTATCCCACCGCCGCGACGGCGATGAGCCACACGCCCAGACCTAGGCATGCCCACGACATCACTTCGAGCGCGCTCACCAATCCTCCTCGCGGTCGTCTCGGTCGATCAATCGGGCGACGGAGACCGACGACAGGAAGCCGACCAGCGCCGCCACCAGCACCACCTCGAAGAAGGAGGTGTCTCCCAGGCGCGTGCCCAATACCGCGACGGCGGCGATGAAGGCGTAGAAGGCGAGGTCGCCGGCCACGGCGCGGTCGCCGTCGGTGGGTCCGCGGACCACGCCGACGGCCGCCGTGAGCAGCGCGAAGGCGGTGACGGCGAACATGGCGTCAAGCGCGCTCATGGCTGCCCCTGTCCTTTTCGGCGCCTTCGGCGTCGAAGCCATGGAAGCGGACCGCGGCGAGCATCCGGCTCTCCAGGACTCGCAGTCGTTCCCGGAACCGCTCGGGGTCGGGGGCGTACATGCCGTGCACATAGAGCATCGGCGGATCGCGGCGTACCGCGAGCGTCAGGGTGCCCGGGGTCAGCGAGATGAGGTTCGCCAGGAACGCGATCTCGAAGCGGGTCCGGCAGCGCAGCGGGAACCGCGCTATGCCCGGGGCGAGTCTGCTGCTGGGCGTCAGGATGTCCCAGGTGAGCGCGGCGTTGGCCGAGATCAGCTCCCACGTGAAGTAGAGCGCGAACGCCAGCATCCGCGCCATCCACGACAAGGCCGAGCCGAGGGCTCCCAGTGTCGTCCTCATCAGCCGTTCACCGCCTCCACATAGCTTGCGTAGTCCGAGAGCCCGCGGGCCGCCTGGTCGCACAGCGCCAGCAGCCACTCGCCCCACAGACCGAGCGCCACCGTCACGGCGGCCAGCGCCAAGGGAGGCACTGCCAGTCGCACCGGAATGCTGGTCAGCAGCGGGCCCGTGCGATCGTCGTCGTCCTTGGGGTCGCCGATGAAGGCGGACTGCCAGATCTTCGCCATCGACGCCAGCGTCAGCAGCCCGACCGCCACCGCCGCGACCGCCGCGACGTACTGCTCCTGGCTCACGGCAGCCCGAACGAGGACGTATTTGGCGATGAATCCCGAGAAGGGCGGCATGCCCGCCAGCGAGAGCGCCGGGATGAGGAAGACCAGGGCCACGAGCGGCTCGCGGCGCGCCAGTCCGCCGAGCGAATCGAGTCGCCCGGTCCCGTATCGGTGCTCGACCGCGCCGACCGAGAGGAACAGCGAGGCCTTCACCATCATGTGATGGAGCAGGTAGAAGATGCCGGCGGCCGCCCCGACGGGCGCCAGCAGCACGGCTCCGAGCGTGATGTAGCCGTTCTGGCTGACCATGTGGAACGCCAGGACGGGCCGCATCGAGCCCTGGCCGAACGCGGCCAGCGCGCCGACGACCATCGACAGGACGCACACCGCCACGGCGAGCCAGGCGAAGCTCGCCGCGCCGTCGTAGAGCAGGGTGTAGAGCCGGTAGATCGCGTAGATGCCGATCTTGGTGTGGAGCCCGGAGAACAACGCCGTCACGCCCGGTGCGGCATGCGGGTAGGTCTCGGCGAGCCAGCCGTGGACGGGCACGAGCGCCGATTTGACCGCCAGCGCCGCCAGCAGGACCGCGCCCGCCGCGGCCAGCAGCGGCGAGTCCGTCGCGGCACCGGCCAGGGAGGCGAGGTCGATCGTGCCGGCCGTTCCGTAGACGAGTCCGACCGCGAGCAGGAAGATCGTGGAGGTGAGCAGGCTCAGGGTGAGGAAGACCCGTCCTGCGGTGAACCGGGCGCGGTCGGACGACATGCTGATGAGCACATAGGACGGCATGAGCGTGACTTCGAGGAACACGAACATGTTGAACAGGTCGCCGGTGACCAGCACCCCGGTCACGCCCGCGGCGAGGATGAGCACGAGCGGCGCGAACATGTGCCGCTCGTCTTCCCCCGCCGCGAGCGCGAAGCCGACGCAGACGAGGGCCACCAGTGAGGTGGCGACCAGCATGAGGGCGCTGAACGTGTCGACGATGAAGGCGATGGCCACGCCGCCGGGCCAGTCTCCGATGCGGGTCGCGAGCACCGCGCCGTCGGCGACGAGCACGAGGAGGGCGAGGTGGTGGGCCAGCAGCAGGCCGAGCGTTCCGAGCAGGACGCCTCGTCGAAGCGTCTGGCGGCGGCGCAGCAGCGCCAGCAGCCCCGACGCCAGCAGCGGCAGGGCTATGGACAGCGGAATCGACAGTCCGCTCATGCGTCGGACTCCGTGTCGTCGTCGTCCCCGTCGGCCCTCGCGAGGGCGAACAGGTAGACGGTGATGCCGAAGGTGATCACGATGGCGGTCAGCACGAACGCCTGCGGCAGCGGATCGGCGGCGTCGCCGGGCACGAGGTGCCGGATCAAGGGCGGCTCGCGCGAGGACATGCCGCCGGACGCGATCAGCACGAGGTTCGCCGCGTGCCCGAGCATGATGAATCCGAGGGCGATCCGTATGAGTCCACGCTGGAGGATCAGGAAGACCCCTCCGGTCACCAGCAGGCCGACCGCCACCGCCGCGCTCATGTGCGCCCCCTTTCGTCCGCGGCTCCTCGCTCCGGGGCCGGCGAGGTCCGGGGCTCGTTCGCCGTCGTTTCGATGTCGTGGTGTTCCAAGCGGTTGAGCGCTGCGGCGACCATGCCGAGGACGACCAGGTACACGCCGAGGTCGAACACGAGCGAGCTGCTGAGTGAGACGTGCGCGCCGGCCAGGTCGACGTGGCCGTGCGCGGGCTTGAGGAACGGTTCGGCGGCGGCCAGGGCCGCGAGGCCGGTACCGGTGGCGACCGTCAGGCCGGCCGCGAGGAGCGGGGTCTGGATCGGAGGAAGCGGCTCGCGGCGCGCGCCGGGGCGCGAGAGGTGGAGCAGCGCCAGCCCGCAGCCGCCCACCAGTCCGGCGATGAAGCCGCCTCCCGGCTCGTGGTGTCCGCGTAGCAGCAGGTAGATGGAGAGGACGACGAGCACCGGGGTGAGGGCTCGCCGGACGACGTCGACGATGAGCGCGCTGTCGGGGACCGCGGCGCGGCTCGGGCGCGCCCCGGGCTCGGATCGGCGGGACGTCGTCAGGTCCATGATGGCGGCCACCCCCAGTCCCGCGGCGACGAGCACGGTGACTTCGCCGAGGGTGTCGAGGGCGCGGAACTCCACCAGGATCATGTTCACCACGTTGGAGCCGCCGGTCTGCGGGCCTGCCTCGCGCAGCAGGTATGCCGACACCGCCGAGGGCTCGCGGCGCCCGGTGAGCGTGAAGGTGGCGGCGGCGGCCGCGGTTCCCGCGGCGAGGGCCACGCCGGCGGTCGCGGCGGTGCGGCGTCTCGTGGCCGGATGGAACCTGCGCGGCAGGCGGCGAAGCACCATGACCGCCACGACGACCGTGATGACCTCGAACAGGACTTGGGTGATCGCCAGGTCGGGCGCTCCCGCGAGCAGGAACCACAGTCCGACGAT
This sequence comes from Glycomyces tarimensis, assembly GCF_054776215.1. NCBI lineage: Bacteria > Bacillati > Actinomycetota > Actinomycetes > Glycomycetales > Glycomycetaceae > Glycomyces > Glycomyces tarimensis. Next base: position 133,406 of record NZ_BAAHCB010000015.1, on the reverse strand, counting down.
GAACCCCGTCAGTCCGATCAGGACGATCGCGGCGACTCGCGAGCGCCGGGTGGCCGCCCCGGCCACGGTCGCGGCCAGCAGCGTGACCAGCACCCAGTCGGCTCCACGAGTGGTGGGCTCGGGCGCCGCCGGGACGGCGACCGGATGGAAGGCGTACGCGATCGCGATCGCGGCCATCGCCAGGAGCGGAACCACCAGGTGCGCGGCCGGGGAGGGCCGCTGCGTGATCGATCCGATCCGGGTGCCGGCGCGCCGGGTGGACTCGTAGCAGGCCGCGAACACGTCCCGCCCGTTCAGCGGCGAGCGGAGCCCCTGCAGGAACCGGTCGACGGGGTCGCGGGCCACGAAGAGCGCCGTCCCGACCGCGACGGTGGCCGCCGACATAGCCAGTTCCGGGGACAGGCCGTGCCACAGATGCAGATCGACCCGGGCCAGTTGCTCGCGCGTGTCGACGGCGACGCGTCTGATGAGCGGGTTCAGCATTTCCACACCGATCCCGAGCGCCACTCCGGCCGCCGCGGCGAACGCGGCCGGCGCCAGGAATGGCAGGCTCGGCTCGCGCAGGCGTCGCTGCACGGTGGGCCCGACGAAGGCGCCGGAGAAGATGCGCAGACCGTAGGCGAAGGTGAGCGAGGCCGCCGCGACCGCGACGACCACCGCGACATGCCCCGCCCATGCCGGGCCCGGGAGTCCGTGGAAGGCGGCGAACATCTGCTCCTTGCTGACGAAGCCGATCAGCGGTGGGACACCGGCCAGTGAGAGTCCGGCCAGGCCGGTGAGCGTGGCGGTGACGGGCATGACGCGCCGCAGGCCGGTCAGTTCCCGGATGTCGCGACTGCCGACCTGGTGGTCGATGATCCCTACGAGCATGAACAGGGTCGCCTTGAACAGCGCGTGGGCGAGCGCGTGCAGGGCCGCCGCCGCCAATGCCTCCGGCGTGCCCACGCCGATCAGTGCCACCAGGAAGCCGAGCTGGCTGATGGTCGAGTAGGCCAGCAGGGCCTTGAGGTCATGCTGCTTGAGGGCGAGCAGGGCGCCGACGACCGCGGTCGCGAGCCCGACCGTCGTCAGCGCCCACGTCCACAGCGGGGTCTCAGCGAACAGCGGCGAGAACCGCATGAGGAGGTAGATGCCGCCCTTGACCATCGAAGCGGCGTGGAGGTAGGCGCTCACGGGCGTGGAGGCGACCATCGCGTCGGGCAGCCAGAAATGGAACGGCAACTGCGCCGATTTGGTCATGGCGCCGACGACCACCAGCAGGGCCGCGGTCGTGGCGAGCGCTGAATCGCCCTTCCATGCGCTGTCGGCCAGGATCGCGCTCAGCCGCGTCGTTCCCGAGTGGACCGCGAGCAGGATCAGGCCGGTGAGGAGGGCGAGCCCGCCCGAGGCGGTGACCAAGAGCGCGCGGAGCGCCGGGGCCGCGGGTTTCGAACGCAGGTCGCCGATGAGGAAGAAGGAGCACAGCGTGGTGAGTTCCCAGCCGACGAACAGCACGACGACGTCGTCGGCGAGGACGAGCAGCAGCATGGACAGTGCGAAGACCGTCATGAGGGTGTAGAGCCACACGTGGCTTCCGCGGCTGAGGTAACGGGCGCAGTAGGCCATCACGAGCGCGCCCACGCCCAGGATGATCAGCGAGAACAACAGCGCCAATGCGTCGAGTCGCAACCGCAGCGCGACGTCGATCGAGGGCAGCCACGGCCAGGAGGCGGTGATCGTCTCTCCTGCGGTGATCGCGGGGAGCTGCGCCGCGAACAGGCCGGCCAGCGCCAGGAATCCCGCGGCGAGCAGCCATCCGGTGTCGCGTCCGAATCGGCGGTGCACGGGCGCGACCAGCAAGGCGAACACCGCCAGCGCGATCAATGCCGCCAACAACAACACGACCGGCCCATCACTCCTTCCGCGACCGCACACGCACCGTTGACCACCATCCGCAGTGGGGCTGCGGAATTGGACAGCGACAGCTCACGGACTCTTCCGAACCTGCCACGAGCGTAAAGACATTTCCGGATATACGCATGCCAAACCAGTTTTGTCCGCATAGGGGAGAATGAACCACGAATGCCTTGCGGCGTCACGGCACCGCACCTAGCATGGGGGCATGCCCGCGCTTGAAGTGTTCCTGATCGTCATCGTGCTGTGGGCCGGATCCGGATTGGTCGCCCTGCTGTGGATGGCCCGGTACGGCCACCGCGACCGCAAATGGATCCTCGCGGCGATCCTGCTCGGTCCCATCTTCGCGGCATCGGCGCCCGAACGCGTGCAAACGGACTCGCGATTGGTCGAGACCGAGCACGAACACGACGCCTCTGGGGCTCCGCGTCAGGCACTGGTGGGCATCGACGGCTCCGCGGAGGCGGATCGCGCCCTCGACACGGCGCTGGATCTGCTGCCGGGCGACCAGTACACCTTGATCCTCGCAAGGGTCGTCGACTTCGACCGCGCCGAAGCCGCCGAAAGCGACGCGGCTGACGCCGAGGAGATCCGAAGGATCGAAGACGAGCTCGCCGGCAGGGCCGAGCGGATCGGCGGGCGCGCGGTGAGTTCCGCGGTCCTGTCGGGGCCGCCCGCGGGGGCCTTGCTGGAGTACGCCGAAGAGCGCGGCGTCGACGTGATCGTGGTCGGCCGCCACGGCAAGGGCCTGTCGAAGGCGCTCATGGGCGACGTGAGCCAGGCCGTGATCCGACAGGCGTCCGTTCCGGTTCTCGTCTCCGGTGGTGCGTCGCCCCGATGAGCCGTCCCTGCCGCTCTCGGCAACGGGCATAGCGCGGTAGCACCGGATCGCAGACCCGCTCGGGGCTGGCCGGGGCCGATTCGCGGCATGCCGGTCACCGGTCGGCCGAGACGTGCCCGGTCAGGATCAGACCGGCGGCGGCTGCCGCGAGCAGTGCCGCGAACGCGGCGGTCACGAGGAGCAGCCGACCGCTCGGAGCCGCCGACGGCCCGCCACCGGGCGGGACCGCCCGCAGGTCCCGATCGAGGCGCCGGGACCGGACGCCGGCCGCGGCGAACAGCGCCGCCCCGGTGACGACCGCGGCGGCGGGCAAGGCGATGCCCAACCAGGGATGCGGGGCGGTGAGCAGGCGGGCGCCAATGGCCATCCCGGCGGTGATCCCGAGTGCGGTCCGGCGCCAGGCCAGGTTGTTGCGTTCCGGTTGCCGGCCGGGATCCCACGCGCCGACCGGCCGCCCGATCATCGTCCCGGCCCGGTCACGAGGGCGACGATGACGAGCGCACCGACGAGCATCACTCCGATCGCGACCGGGAGCATGGAGACCGGCGCGGGCAGGGGCCGCCCGAGGCGGATGGCGCGTTCGGTTCGCATCCAGCCGATCCACGCCTGAACGGGCAGTGCGAAGCCGATGGCGATCAGGACGAACGCGGCGATGAGCCGGAACGTCCCGTGCAGTGGCACGGCGAGCGCCTCCAACGCGACCCCGGCGGCGGTGAAGGCGAGCGAAGTGCGGATCCATGCCAGGAAGGTGCGCTCATTCGCCAGTGTGAACCGCGGATCGGGCTCCTCGCCGTGCTCGAACACCCGCCGCGGGAATCGCCGCTCGCTCACTCGTCCTCCCCCGCGTCGGCGACGATACCGGTCGGGGCGGATCGATGGGTTCCGGCGGTGCCGGTCTGCCCCGCGATGACGGCGTCGAGCAGGCCGGGGAACGCCTTGTCCAGGTCGGTGCGGCGGAGGCTGTTCATCCGTGAGGTGCCCGCGTAGTACTGCCGGATCAGACCGGCCTCGCGCAGCACGTTGAAGTGGTGAGTGGCGGTGGACTTGCTGACCGGGATGTCGAAGTCACCGCATTTGACGTCCCGGTCGGCAGCCGCGAGCTGGGCGACGATGCTGCGACGGACGGGGTCCACTATGGCCTCCAGTATCTGCTGGAGGCCCAATTCCGACAGCTCCGGGTGCGGAGGCACGCGTCCCATGACGGCGATAGTACTACGCTCGTCAAAGTTTGACAGGCATCGTACTTCATGATTAGAGTGGCTCGCGTCCACTGCGAAGGAGGGTCTATGGGCACGGTGAAGACGGTGCGGTTCAGCGAACTCGGCGGTCCGGAGGTGCTGCGGATCGAGCAGCTCGATCCGGGCGAGCCGGGGCCGGGCGAGGTACTGCTGCGGGTGGAGGCCATCGGCCTGAACCGGGCGGAGGCGCTGTTCCGCGCCGGACGGTACATCGAACCGGTCAGGCGGTTCCCGTCCGGGCTGGGCGCCGAGGCCGCCGGGATCGTGGAGGCCGTCGGTCCGGGGGTGACGGACGTCGAAACCGGGCAGGCGGTCAGCGTGGTGCCGTCGTTCTCGCAGAACGACTACTCCATGTACGCCGAGCGGACGATCGCGCCGGCGCACTCCCTGGTGCCCCGAGCCGAAGGCGTGGGCGCGGTGGCGGGCGCGGCGGTGTGGATGCCCTACTTGACCGCCTACGGCGCGCTCGTGGAGGTCGGCGGCATGCGTCCGGCCGATGCGGTGGTGTTCAACGCGGCTTCCAGCAGCGTCGGCCTGGCCACCATCCAGATCGCCAACCGCGTCGGCGCGGTCCCGATCGCGGTCACCCGCACCGGCGCCAAGCGGCAGCGGCTGCTCGACGAGGGCGCCGCCGCGGTGATCGTCGCCGAAGAGGAGGACGTCGCCGGCAGGGTGCGCGAACTGACGGGAGGCCGCGGGGCGCAGTACGTCTTCGACGCCGTGGCGGGGCCGGGGGTGACCGAACTGTCCAGTGCCGTCGCTCCGGGCGGCACGCACTTCCTCTACGGCGCCCTCAGCGGGCAGCCGACGCCGTATCCGGGCTTCGATCTCGGGATGCCGGCGCTGAACCTGCGCACCTTCGTAATGCACGAGATCAGCCGGGACCCGAAGCGGCTGCGCCGTGCCGTGGCTTATATCGACTCCGGGCTGCGAAGCGGCGCCTTCCGGCCTGTCGTGGACCGCGTGTTCGAGCTCGGCGAGATCGTCGAGGCGCACCGCCACATGGAATCGGGCACCCAGTTCGGCAAGCTGGTCGTCACCGCCTGAGCGGCGTGGGGGGGGGAACCGGCATGCCGGTTCGACCCCGTGCGGGTTCAGGTCCGGGCTATGGCGATGTTCGTCGCCGAGCGTTGGCCCGCTTCGTAGAACATGTAGAGCCGGCCGTTCTGCTCCGCGAAGCTCGGTGCCGCCGCGCGCCCGTTGTCCGGCGCGGTGGAGGCGGAGTCGAACAGCACGCCGAGGTGCTCCTCGCGGTCGAAGCTCGTCCCGACGTGCGCGACGTGGATGTTGCCGGCGCCGCTGTGGTAGACGACGTGGCCGCCGCCGTTGCGGGACCAGTAGTGGGCGCCCGAGAGCTGCCCTCCCTCGCCGGCCCTCGGAGCGATCAGCGGCTTCGGCTTGAACTGCCAGCCGGACGTGAGCCGGTGCGACCAGCCGATGAAGATCTTGCGCGTGCCGGCCTGGTTGCCCATGAACAGCATGACGTGGACGCCGGACTGCACCGGGTGGGGGAAGACGCGGGCGTAGGAGGCCTCGGTGACGTCCGAGGGCAGCATCGCCGTGGTCAGGACCGTGCCGTCGTAGGAGAAGGAGCGGCCGTCACTGGAACTGGCGACGCGGGTCGTGGTGTTCTCGCCGTGGAAGTACAGGTACATCCGGCCGTCGGCCGCGTTCCAGTAGGCGTCGGGGCTGGAGACGTGCGAGACCGAATAGTGCGGCGACCAGGTGCGCGGAATGATCGGGTTGCCCGAGTACTCCTTCCACGGCCCTTCGAGCGAGTCGGCGTAGGCCAGGCAGATGCCGCCGGGCGCGTCGTGCGGGGCGTAGTACATGTACCAGGCGCCCAAGGGATTCTGGACGCGTCCGGCGACGTACCGGACCGAGGGGAAGATGAGCTCGTTCGTCGGGTTGTAGTCCAGTGAGGACTTGTTGAGGGCCTCTTTGCGGTAGGTGAAGGTCGGAAAGCCGGGCACGGCCGCGTTAGCGGGCCCGGCGACACCGAGTGCGGCGGTGGTGCCGGCCGCCGCGGCGCCGAGCAGCAGCGCCCGCCGGTCCAATGTGGGCTTTCGATCGGATTGCATCGTTGAACTCCCGTCCGGCCCGCGCGACCGCCGCCGCGCCACGATGCGCGGCGGCGCGAGAGCGCCGCGGCGGGCCTGTCGGGATCGAGTCTCGAACGGGCGGCAACGGCTCGTCAAGATGATAATACGAATTATCATCTTGACGGCCCGGAAACGGGGGTGCAACATGGCTACTTATCGACTTGCTGATACGCATTATCAGCGGACAGAGAGGGCCCCCGAAGTGTCAGGAACCAGCCGCCGCGTGACGCAGCGCGACATCGCGCGCCTCAGCGGGGTCAGCCAGGCCACCGTGTCCCTGGTGCTCAACAACCGCCTCGACGCCGGCGTGCGCATCGCCCCCGAGACGCGCGAACGCGTCCTGCGCACCATCCGCGAGACCGGCTACGTCGCCGATCCGGTCGCGCGCCGCCTCGCCGACCGCTACAACCGCATCATCGGCGTGTTCACCTACGAGCCGGTCTTCCCCTCGGGGACCCGGGACTTCTACCACCCGTTCCTGGTCGGCATCGAGGAGCGCGCCGAGCGCCTCGGCTGCGATCTGCTGCTGCTCACCAGCGCGCCGGTCGAGGACGGGCGCCGCCGCATCTTCGCCGAGGGCAGCCGCATCAGGCTCGCCGACGGCTGCATCCTCCTCGGTCAGGAGATCGACCACGACGACCTGGCCCGGCTCGTGGCCGAGGGCATCCCGTTCGTGTCCGTCGGCCGCCGCGACGACGCGGGAGGCCCGGTCCCCTACGTCGGCGTCGACTACGCGGCCGCGACCGCCGCGCTCGTGCGACGCGCCGCCGCGCTCGGACACGCGAGCCTGGCCTACCTCGGGCGCGGCGCGGGACCGGAGTCCTACACCGACCGTCTGCGCGGATTCCGCACCGCCGCCGAGGCGGCCGGCACCGAGGCCCGCCATCTGCCCGAATTGGACCGCTCCCGCCTCGACGGCGCCGTCGCCGACGGCGTGACGGCCCTGTTCCTCGAAGAGCCCGCCGACGTCCCGGCCATCACCGCCTGGGCTCGCGACCGCGGACTCGACGTCCCCGCCGACCTGTCCATCGTCGCCCTCGGCGACCCGACCCGGCCGGTGTCGATCGAGCTCGACGTCACCGGCTACACCATTCCCCGCCGCGACATGGGCCTGCAGGCCGTCGACGTGTTCGCCGCGCTCATCGAGGGCGCCGAGACGGAGATCCAGCGGCTGCTCCCGTGCGAGCTGCACGACGGCGCGACCCTCGCGCCGTCCCCCACCGGAAGGAAGCACCCTTGAAGGAACTGCAAACCGACATCCTCGTCGTAGGCGGCGGCCTCGGCGGCGTCGCCGCCGCGCTCGCCGCGCTGCGCGTCGGCCGCCGCGTCGTCCTCACCGAGGAGTACGACTGGATCGGCGGCCAGCTCACCAGCCAGGCCGTCCCTCCCGACGAACCGTCCTGGGTCGAGCAGTTCGGCGTCACCGACTCCTATCGGAGCCTGCGCGAGGGCATCAGGGACTACTACCGGCGCTACTATCCGCTCACCGACGCCGCCCGGGTCAAACGCGATCTCAATCCGGGCGGCGGCAACGTCAGCCGGCTCTGCCACGAGCCGCGCGTCGCCGTCGCCGTCCTCGAGGCCATGCTCGCGCCGTATCTCGGCTCGGGCCGGCTCCGGCGGCTCCAGCCGTACCGGCCGGTGGCCGCCGAGGTCGACGGCGACCGGGTGGAGGCGGTCACGCTCGCGCACCGCGACAACGGCGAGCGCATCGTGGTCGCCGCGCCGTACGTCCTGGACGCGACCGAGACCGGGGAGCTGCTGCCGCTGACCGGCACCGAGTACGTCACCGGCTTCGAGTCGCAGCGGGACACCGGCGAGCCGAGCGCGCCGGACGAGGCGCAGCCGGAGAACATGCAGGCGGTGTCGGTGTGCTTCGCGATCGATCACGTCGACGGCGACCACACCATCGACAAGCCGGCCGACTACGAGTTCTGGCGCGACTTCCGCACCGATTTCTGGGGAGGGAACCTGCTCGGCCTCAGGGCGCCGAACCCGCGGACGCTCGAGCCGGGCGAGCGGACCTTCGAGCCCAACCCCGACGACGACCCGCTCGCGGTCGTCGGCGACCAGCGGCTCGGCAGCGGCGACCAGAACCTGTGGACGTTCCGCCGGATCGCCGCCCGCCGCACCTTCGCGCCGGGCACCTACGACAGCGACATCACGCTCGTCAACTGGCCGATGATCGACTACTTCCTGGCGCCGGTCGTCGACAATCCGGATGCCGCGGCACACCTGGAGAAGGCCCGCGGGCTGTCCTACAGCGTCCTGTACTGGCTCCAGACCGAGGCGCCGCGCGCCGACGGCGGCGCCGGCTGGCCGGGGCTGCGCCTGCGCGGCGACATCACCGGCTCTGCCGACGGACTCGCGCAGGCCCCGTACCACCGCGAGTCGCGGCGCATCAAGGCCGAGTACAGGATCGTCGAGCAGGACCTGTCGGCGGCCGTCCGCGGCGACAAGGGCGCGGCGTCCTATCACGACAGCGTCGGCATCGGCATGTACCGCATCGACCTGCACCCCTCCACCGGAGGCGACAACTACATCGACGTCCCCTCATGCCCGTTCGAAATCCCGCTCGGCGCGCTGCTGCCGGTGCGGATGGACAACCTGCTCCCGGCCGGGAAGAACCTCGGCACCACCCACATCACCAACGGCTGCTACCGGCTGCACCCGGTGGAGTGGAACATCGGCGAGGCCGCCGGGGCCCTCGCGGCCTACAGCTTCGAGCACGGCGTCGCACCGCGCGCCGTCGGCGCCGACCCGGCGCTCCTGGCCGACTTCCAGAACCGACTCGCCTCGCAGGGCGTCGAACTGCGATGGCCCGACATCAGCGCCTACTGAAAAGGAGAACCCCTTATGAAAAAGCTACTGGCATTGGCGGCGGCCGCGCCGCTCGTCCTGGCCGCCTGCGGCGGCGAGAGCGACGACGGTCCGGTCACCCTGCGCATGACGATCTGGTCGGCCAGCGAGGACCACCTCGCCATGCTCGACGAGATCGCCGACGCCTACATCGCCGACCACCCCGAGGTCGAGGCGATCGAGTTCGACCCGCTCCCGTTCGAGGGCTACACCAGTACCCTCACCACCCAGATCGCCGGCGACAACGCCCCCGACCTGGCGTGGATCCTCGAGAGCTCGGCACCCGACTTCGTCACCAGCGGCGCGCTCGTGCCGCTGAACGACACGCTCGAGGAGACCGAGGGATACGAGTTCGACGACCTCGTGCCGGCCGCCACCGAGCTGTGGCGGCACGACGGCGAACTGTACGCCTACCCGTTCTCGACCTCGCCGTTCGCGATGTTCGTCAACGACGACCTCCTCGCCGAGGCGGGACAGCCCACCGCCGCCGAGCTCATCGCCGACGGCGAGTGGAGCTGGGACCGGGCGGTCGAGGCCGGCGCCGCGGTCCACGCCGAGACCGGCACCGACGGCATCGTCATCCGCGACTTCGACTACTCCGGCTGGGACTATCTCTCCACGCTGTGGACCGGTTGGGGCGCCAGCGCCTGGAGCGAGGACGGCACGGACTGCGGCTTCGACGACCCCGAGATGATCGAGGCACTCACGTTCATGCACGACGCCGTGTTCGACCAGGAGGCGATGCCCGGACCGGGCACCACGGCGGACTTCTTCGCCGGCGAAGCCGCCATGACCGTCACTCAGATCTCCCGCGCCGGGCTCCTCGCCGACGCCTCCTTCGAATGGGACCTCGTGCCGCTGCCGTCCGGACCCGCCGGCGAGTACTCCGTCATCGGCCAGGCCGGGCTCGGCGTGCTCACCGTCGCCCCGCACCCGGAGGAGGCCGCCGACTTCCTCGCGTTCATGACGAGCCCGGAGAACTCCGCGAAACTCGCGCAGTACTTCCCGCCGCCGCGGGAGTCGCAACTGACCGCCGAGGTCCTGGGGCAGGCGAATCCGCTGCTGAGCCCCGAACAGCTCCAGTCGGTCGTCATCGATCGGATCGACTCGGGCGTCGTCAAGCCGAGCCACACCGGCCAGGCGCAGCTCGACCAGGCCGTCCGCGCCGCGCTCGATCCGCTCTGGACGCCCGAGGCGGACGTCGCGGGCGTCCTCGCCGAGCTGTGCACCGCCGTCGACCCGCTGCTGAGCCAATGACGGTCGACGTCGACTCCACCGCGCCCGGCCGGGGTCAGACCCGGCCGGGCCGGCCTCGGCGCGGCAGGGGCGGGTGGACCGCGCGCCGCCGCGACCGACTGGCCGGATACCTGTTCATCGCCCCGCAGATGGCCGGCAGCATCGTGTTCGTGCTGGTGCCATTGGCGATGGTGTTCTGGTACAGCTTCCACGAGTGGAACGTCCTGGCCGGGGGTTTCCGCTTCAACGGCGCCGAGAACTACGAGCGGCTCGCCGCCGATCCGGCCCTGCCGGGCGTGCTCGGCGCCACCGGGGCCTTCTCGATCGGCCTGGTCGTCCTCAACTTGAGCCTGGCGCTGGTGTTGGCGATCCTGCTGAACCAGCGGCTGCACGGGACGGTCTTCTTCCGCACCGTCTTCTTCTCGCCGGTGGCGGTCACGCTCGTCGCCTGGACGATCGTGTGGCGCTTCCTGCTCCAGGACGACGGCGGCGTCAACGGTCTGCTGTCGACCGTCGGCGTCGAGGGCCCGAACTGGCTGCGCGGCGAGACGACCGCGATGATCGCCGTCATCGTGGTGCAGGTGCTCAAGAACGTCGGGCTGAACATGGTGCTGTTCCTGGCCGCGCTGCAGGGGGTGCCCAGGGAGCTGTACGAGGCGTCCACCATCGACGGCGCCGGCGCGTGGACGCGGTTCCGCCGGATCACCGTGCCGATGATCAGCCCGACGATCCTCTTGACGTCGATCATCACCGTCGTCGGCTCGCTCCAGGTGTTCGCGCAGATCGACGTGCTCACCAGCGGCGGGCCCGGTACTTCGACCACGGTGCTCGTCTACTACCTGTACCAGAACGCCTTCCAGTTCCACGACTTCGGCTACGGCGCGACGCTGTCGGTCCTGCTGTTCGCGATCGTGCTGGTGCTCACCGTGATCCAGTGGCAGATGCGCAGAAAGTGGGTCGTCCATGAAGACTGAGCGCTCGCGGCGCACCAAGCTGCTCCTCTACGGGCTGCTGTGCGTGCTGGCCGTCCCGTTCCTGTTCCCGACCTGGTGGATGGTGACCTCGTCGCTCAAGCCCGCGAACGAGATCTTCGCGTTCCCGCCGTCGCTGCTCCCCTCCGAGGTGAGTCTCGACGCGTACGGGCGCGTGTTCGATTTCGCGCCGTTCGCGACGCAGCACTTCAACAGCATGTACATCGCGGCGGTCGTCACCGTCGGGACGCTCGCGGTGTCCTCGATGGCCGGCTACGCGTTCGCGCGCATCCGCTTCCCCGGTCACAACGCGCTGTTCCTGGTGGTGCTGGTCGGCCTGCTCATTCCCAGCGAGGTCACGATCGTGCCGCTGTTCCAGATGTTCAACGGGCTCGGCATGGTCGACACGCACTGGCCGCTGATCCTGGTGCCGATCTTCGGGGCGCCGAGCGTGCTGGCCACGCTCATCATGCGGCAGTTCTTCATCGCGCTGCCGGGCGAGATCGAGGAGGCCGGGCGCATGGACGGCCTCGGCCGGTTCGGCCTGTACTGGCGGGTGGCGCTGCCGCTGTCGCGCCCGGCTCTGGGCGCGGTCGCCATCTTCTCGTTCCTGCACAGCTGGAACCTGTACCTGGAGCCGGTGGTGTTCCTGTCCACGCCGGAGCGGTTCACGCTCCCGCAGGCGCTGACGCAGTTCACCGACGCCTACGGCGGTCCGATGTGGGACGTGCAGCTGTCGGCGGCGACCATGACGGCCCTGCCGGTGCTGGTCGTGTTCGTCCTGGCGCAGCGCCAGTTCGTCGAGGGGCTGGCCCACACTGGGCTCAAGGGCTGACCAGAGCGGGCCCGCACCTCACCGTATCCTGTTTTCCACGGATCGGAAGAGGGGCCTGGTAATCGGAATGACGGAAGCGGGACGGGAGGAGCGGCTGGTCGGGTCCGACCGGGTGCTCGCCGTGCTCATCGAGCTGGCCGAGCACGCCGACGGCGTCACACTCGACGAGCTCGCGCAGACGCTCGAGAGCTCGAAGCCGACGGTGCACCGCGCGCTCGTCGCACTGCGGCGCGCCGGACTGGCGGCGCAGGTGCGCCGGGGAACGTACATGCTCGGCGACGAGTTCCTGCGCCTCGCGTTCCGCTTCCACGCGGCCCGGCCCGAGTGGGTGCGGCTCGAGCCGGTCCTGCGCGAGCTCGCCGACCGCTACGGCGAGACCGTGCATTACGCGGTGCTCGACGGCGTCGAGGTGGTGTACCGCGCGAAGGTCGATCCGCCCCAGGGCGCGATACGCCTGACGTCGTCCATCGGCGGACGGAACTTCGCCCCGTGCACGGCGGTCGGCAAGGTGCTGCTCGCCGAGGAGGTGCACAGCGAGGAGGAGCTGCTCGAACGCGTCGGCGGCCCGGCGCTCGAGCCGCGCACGCCGGGCTCCATCACCTCGACGGCGGCGCTGTGGGCCGAGCTGGAGCGCACCCGAGCACGCGGATACGGCGTCGACGACCAGGAGAACGAGGTCGGCGTCAACTGCCTCGCCGTGCCCGTGCGAATCCATGACGCGCCCGAACCGGTCGGCGCCGTGAGCGTGAGCGCCCTGGCCTTTCGCCTGCCGATCGAGCGCCTGATGGAGGAGGCGCCCGCGATCCGCGCGAGGATCGACGCCGAGATCGGTGCGGCGCCCGTGGCCGCCGGAATTCGGGCGCGGCGTCAGTGACCACCGCGCTCGATATAGTGGCTGTATTCCATTCTTCAGACACATATTCCGAAAGTTAGTAAAACATGACGACAGCAATGCGAAGCTCGGAGTGGTACGAGGGCGACGACCGCAACGCGTACATCCATCGCGCGTGGATGCGTCGCGGCGTCCCCGACAGCGCCTTCCGCGGTCGCCCCCAGATCGCCATCGCGAACACCGCCTCCGACCTCGTGCCGTGCAATTCCCACCTCGACGAGGTCGCGCAGTCCGTGAAGCACGGCGTCTACGAGGCCGGCGGCATCCCGCTCGACCTGCCTGTCGTCGCGCCCGGGGAGACCCTCGTCAAGCCCACGGCGATGCTGTGGCGCAACATGACCGCGATGGCGGCCGAGGAGATGCTGCGCGCCAACCCCGTCGACGGCGTCGTCCTCCTCGGCGGCTGCGACAAGACCATTCCCGCACTGCTCATGGCGGCGGCCTCCGTCGACCTGCCGGCCGTCGTCGTCCCCGGCGGCCCCATGCTCACCGGGACGTTCCGCGGCGAGGCCCTCGGCTGCGGCACCGACGTGTGGCGCCTGTCCGAGGAAATGCGCGCCGGAACCCTGAGTCAGGCCGACTTCCTCAAGTCCGAGTCCGCGACGATCCGCAGCCGCGGCCACTGCAACACCATGGGCACCGCCTCCACGATGGCGCTCGTCGCCGAGGCCCTCGGCACCGTCATGCCGGGACTGGCCGGGACCCCCGCCCCCGACAGCCGCCTCCTCGAAGCGGCCCACCACACCGGGAAGATGGCCGTCGACCTCATCACCGAGGACCGCCGGCCTTCGACATACCTGACGAAGGCGAGCTTCCACAACGCGATCGTCGCGCTCGCGGCGATCGGCGGCTCGACGAACGCCGTCGTCCACCTGCTGGCGATCGCCGGGCGGCTCGGCATCGACCTCACCATCGACGACTTCGACCGGATCGGCGCCGACGTCCCGCTGCTGGTCAACCTCCAACCCGCGGGCAAGTACCTCATGGACGACCTGCAGCGCGCCGGCGGCTTCCAAGCCGTGCTGCGCGAGGTCCGCGACCTGCTCGACCCGACCGCCCTGACCATCACCGGGCGCCCCCTCGTCGAATACCTCGACGAGGCCCGCATCTGGGACGGCGACGTCATCGCGTCCAGGGACGAACCGCTCCAGGAGGCCGCCGGGATCGCGGTGCTGCGCGGCAACCTCGCGCCCGACGGCGCGATCATCAAGCCCGCCGCGGCCTCCCCGCACCTGCTCGAGCACCGCGGCCCCGCGCTGGTGTTCGACTCCATCGAGGACTTCCGGGCCCGCATCGACGACCCCGAGCTCGACGTGGACGCCGACACGGTCCTGATCCTGCGCGGCTGCGGCCCCAAGGGCTACCCGGGGATGCCCGAGGTCTCCAACATGCCGCTGCCGAAGAAGCTGCTCGCGCAGGGCGTCCGCGACATGGTGCGGATCTGCGACGGCCGCATGAGCGGCACCGCCTACGGCACCGTCGTCCTCCACGTCGCCCCCGAGGCCGCCGCGGGCGGACCGCTCGCGCTGGTCCAGACCGGCGACCCGGTGGTCCTCGACGTCGCGAACCGCCGCCTCGACATGGACGTGCCCGCAGAGGAACTGGCCTCGCGCCTGCCGAACCAGGCGACCCTCGACGGCTTCGCCGCGCCGAAACGCGGCTGGGAGCGCCTCTACATCGACCACGTCACCCAGGCCGACACCGGCGCCGACCTCGACTTCCTCCAGGGCGGCTCCGGGTCGGAGGTCAGCCGCGAGTCGCACTGAGCGCGTCGTCTAGCGCCTGCCCTGTGCATCGTGGAGCCGGTGGTGCCCCTTTTTCTGCGGGCCCCGGCAGCGTGCTGGTGGACCATGATGGAAGACCGTACGATGTCGGGCACCACCGTGTTCCGGCTCAGCGCCGCACCTTGTGATCGGATGAAGATGTATTCCATTGGCAGCCAAGACGTTCCCGCCGACCTAGCTCGATGGGGGCTGCATGCCTTCGCGCTCGGGGCCCGGAGCACACCGCACTCGGTGGTGGCCATGGACGACAACGGCGCTCTGCTCTACCACGCCCGGGAAGGCATCACGTTCGGCCAGCTCGAAGCACGCGGCGTCACCGCCTCCCAAAGCCAGCTCGCACTTTTGCAGGCGTATGACCTGGTCACCGTCGACGGCGACCGGCTCGCCACCGCGTTCCCCGTGGTTGGGCCCGAGGTCCTCGATCCGCTGCGGCCGCGCATACATCAGCTCGCTGCCGCCCTGGTGCCGCAGATCAGCAGCGCGGTCGCCGCGATCTCCGCGGAACTGCGTCGACGCGGGCATGCCGGACACGACTACACCGTGGTCTTCGGGCACGCCGTCGACGGATTGCTCTGGGACCGGCTGCGCGTCCACGGCCTGGCACCGACCACCGAACTCAGCATCGAACGCCCTTATTGGAACGGCGCCTTCTGGGCGATATACCCGCCGATCACGGGCTCTGCCGGCGTGAATGAACACTCCGGGACCGAGGCGACACTGGTGATGGTCTGGACCGACGCCACCTCCAGCGCCTTGTGGGACCTGGCCCGATCCGAAGCGGGAAGTGCGCTCGTGAATGATCCGACCGCCCAGAACGATATCCCAGTCCTAGCCGCCGACGAGAGCGATGCCCTCCACCGCCACAGCATGAGCATCGCCGACACCATCGCACAGATGCTTCGATCCGACCGGCAGGCCCAGGCGCTGCTCGACGCGATTCCGGACGCCGGCCGGCACGAAAACGTGCTCATCCTGGCTCACGAACTCATCTGGGAGATCATGGAAGCGCTCGTTGCAGCCGGGCACCTGCAACTCCCCCCAGGCTTGCGCTACCAGGACCCCGCCAACCAGGTGCTGAGCGAGCAAATGCTCCTTCGGCTTCACCGGCGAGACTGACCCGTCAGCGCCGCGAAGTCCAGGACGCGGGCCGACCAGCCGACGTCACCGGATACCGCTAGCTTGACTCTTGACCTTTGACACCGTCGAGGCGCCATCGGGCGCCTCGGCTTCCGCGCCGTCGCTACCCGATACGACCGAGCGGCTCTCGGACCAGTTCGATGACGAGCGCCTCGCCGGGGGCGAGCAGCGGCAGTTGCAGACCGACCTCGGCGAGGACGGAGCCGGGCAGGCGCACCTGCCCGCGCTCCAGCCAGGGCGGGGCGGTCACGTCCAGCCCGCGCGGCACCGGCAGCTCCCGGACGGGCGCGACCCGGTACGTGCCGTGCGGGTCGAGGCCCGGCACGCGCAGCGCCGGCGCGAGCGCGCGGTCGCCGCTGGCGTGGCGGGCGACGCGGACGACCGCACGGCCGCGGTCCTCGGCGATCACGGCGGTCGCGATCGTGCCGTCGTCGCCGGTGTCGGGGTGGACGAGTTCGCCGGTGTGCAGCAGGCCCCTGAGACGGCGGTAGCAGGCGATCCCCTCGCGCAGCCGGCGCAACTCGTCCGGCGCGCACGCGGTGATGTCCCATTCGATGCCGGCGGAGCCGAACAGCGCGACCGCGATCCGGAAGTCGAGGCTCGTGGCGCGGCGGGTGGTGTGGGCGATCGCCGGGCCGATGTGCGAACCGATGAGCTCCAGCGGGAGCACGAGCTCGGTCCAGCGCTGAATCGCCAGGCGCTCAATGGGATCGTTGGTGTCCGAGGCCCACACTCGGTCGGTGCGTTCGAGGATGCCGAGGTCGACGCGCGCGCCGCCCGAGGCGCAGGACTCGATCTCGAGCGACGGGTGGCGCGCTCGCAGCCGGTCCAGCAGGCGGTACACGGCCTCGGTGTGCCGGTGGACGTTCGCGCGGCCGTCGCGCACGGCCTCGATCAGGTCGCGGTTCTGGTCCCACTTGATGTAGTCCAGTCGGTATTCGCCGACGAGGGCCGAGATCGATTCGAGCAGGTAGTCGAAGGCCTCGGGACGCGAGACGTCGAGCACGAACTGGCCGCGCCACGCGCGAATCCCGGCGTCGAGGGGCTGCAGCATCCATTCGGGACGGCTGCGCGCGAGTTCGGAGTCCGGGTTGACCATCTCGGGTTCGAACCACAGGCCGAACTGCATGCCGAGGGAGCGGACGGTGCGCACGATCGGGTGCAGCCCTTCGGGCCAGACCTCGGGGTCGACCGTCCAGTCGCCGAGGCCGGCCCGGTCGTCGCGACGGCCCCGGAACCAGCCGTCGTCGAGGACGAACCGCTCGACGCCGATGTCGGCGGCGGTCCGCGCGAGCTCCTCAAGGCGGCCGATGTCGTGGCGGAAGTACACCGCCTCCCAGGTGTTCAGCACGACCGGGCGGGGCCCGCTCGGGTGCGACGGCCGCGCTCGCAGCGAGCGGTGCAGTCGGGTGCCGATGCCGTCGGTGCCTCGGTCGCTCCAGACGAAGACGGCGACCGGGCTTCGGAACGACTCGCCGGGCGCCAGTTCGGTCTCGCCGGCGCGCAGCAGCGGGCCGGCTCCCAGGAGCGGGCGGGCCTCGGGCAGGGCGTCATGGCGATAGCCGGCGTCGCCGCTCCAGGCCAGATGCACCGCCCACAGCTCGCCCGCGGACGAGGAGAACCCGGCGGTGCCGAGGGCCAGGACGAACGGCGCGTCGTGGCCGGTCCGCCCGCGCCGCGTCTCACGCAGGTGACTGCCTTGTGCGAGGGCCCGTCGCTGGGGGGCGCGTTCGCGGGTCCAGCGGCCGGTGAAGTCGAAAACCTCCGCGGCCCGGTCGTCGACCGGGAGCGTGGCTTCGAGGGAGGCGAGCGCGAGCGGGATGTCAGCGGTGTTCGTCAGTTCGTGGACGACGCGGAGGACGCCCGCGTCGTCGAGGGACAGTTCGCTGTCGAGCCGGAGGCCGTCCGACTCCGCGCGGAGTCGCAGCGTCCCGGCCTCGGCGCGGGTATCGGCGAGCGTCCATCGTGGGTGCTCGACTCGGCCGGCTCGGTGGGCCGCGAAGCCGGGCCGTCCCTCCCAGCCGTCGTGCTCGCCCGGCAGCAGGGTGAGCGGCCACGGCTCGTCGAGCGCGCTGGGCGATACGGGGCGCGCGCGGGCCAGGCGCAAGGAGGCGAGATCGTCGGCGTCGAGCTCGCCGAGATCGCGGCCCCAGTGCAGGACCTCCGGCAGGCCCTCGGCGGGAAGGTCCACGATCACCGCGACGCCCGCGCCCCGCAGGACATGGATTCCCGTGTCGATGGACGACCGACCCGAACCGGCGTCACCCGGTGTCCGTGCGGGGAGGTCGCGTCCTCGGGCGTGCGGGAGGGGGGCGGCGGGCGACGACTCGTTCATGCGGTCCTCTCGGGGGGTGGTGCGGACGTCGTCCAAGTATGGGGAGACGCTCCCACTTTGTCAACAACAGAAACTAACGAGGGCTTGGGATCTCAGAGCTGGAGGCAGGCGCGAATCGCGAGGACGGCTCCGGCGCGCGCCCACTCCACGAACTCGAAGGGCTGGATGTCGAGAGCGATCGGCGCTCCCGTGGGATGGCGGTTCGTCTCGATCGCGGCCTCGATCTCGGTGCGGGCGAGTTCGGTTACCGCGATGCCGTCGCCGGTGATCACGATCTTCTCCGGGTCCATGGTGTTCGCGATCGTCGCCACCAGGACCCCGAGCGCGTGCCCGGCGTCGCGAAAGGCCTGCACGGCCGCGTGGTCGCCGCTCCGGGCGAGCCCGACGACCGTCTCGTAGTCGAAGCCGGGCGTCCGCAGGGCGGCGACGATGGATCCGTTCGGCAGGTAGGTGCTGGCGCAGCCGCGGTGTCCGTATTGGCAGCGCGGACCGCTCGGGTCGACGATCAGGTGGTCGAGGCGGCCGGCCTTCCCGTGGGCGCCGGTGACGACCTTGCCGTCCACGACCAGTCCGAAGCCGATGCCGGCGCCGACGGTGAGCAGCGCCATCGAGTCGAAGCCGGCGCCCACCCCGAACCAGTGCTCGGCCGCGGTCAGGGAGCGCACGTCGTTCTCGGTGGCCACGGGGATGCCGAGTCGCGCACCGACCAGCTCGGCGAGCGCGACCTCGCGCCAGCCGAGGAACGGCGAGTCCACGACGATCTGGCGCCCGGCCGCGGCGATCAGATCGCCGGCGAGGCAGATCCCCGCCGCCGCGATGTCCGGGTGGGCGGCCGCGAAGCGCTCGTGAACGCGGCCGATCTGCGCGACGGTGTCGTCGACCGTTCGCGAGTCCAGCGGCTCGTCGTGGGAGGCGAGCACCCGCGCGCTCAGGTCGGTGACGACGGCGAAGAGCGTGTCGCTGGTGAGTTTGACGCCGAGGAAACTGCGCGCCTGCGGCCTGATGTGGAGCAGCTCGCTGGGCCTGCCGGTGGCGCCGCGGAGTTCCATGGCGCCCTCGGTGACGAAGCCGTGCTCGACGAGCGCGCGCGTGACGCGCGTGAGGCTCGCCCGCGACATGCCGAGCTGCCGCGCGATCTCGGCTCGCGATTTCGGGCCGTGGACCAGCAACTCGCGCAGCGCGCTGCGCTCGCCCGCGCTGAGCGTCGGCCAAGGTTCGGGACCCGCGACCTGTGGTGCCGGGAGAGTCGCCATTCCATGCTCCTTGCTTTGTTTAGCGCCAACAATATCCGCAACGCTCAGCGCGCCTTGTAGTCCTATAGGTCCGAGTTATATCCGATTGCGACTCGGCACTGGAGCCGACTTAATTTCACTTGTTGACAAAGTAGCGCGCGCTGCGTACCGTACTTCGCACCAGGTTGCGCATCCAAAGGCGTCGATCCCGGTGCCGAAGACCCGCGCCCCTCCGTATCCCTACTCAACGATGAGGACAGCAACATGGCTACTCCCCCTGGCAGCTTGCCGTTCAGGCGCCGCTCCCTCTTCAAGGCGGCCGGCATCGGCACGGCCGGCGCCGCCGGCCTCCCCCTCATGTCCGCCTGCGGCGAGGTCAGCGGCGGCGACGGCAATGTACAGCAGCTCGACCAGAGCCTCGACATCCTGCCCGAGTACAAGGAATGGCCCCTGCCGGTCCAGCCGGAACTGGTGGGCGAGCCGCCGAACCACCCCAGCGCCTTTCTCAGCTACCCCAACCCCGTCGCGCAGGCGATCCCGAACCCGCCGGACAACTCCGGCGAGTACCAGATCTACGTCCCCAACTGGGGGCCCACGCCCGCCAAGGACGACCCGTACTACCTCGCGATGCAGGAGGCCACGGGCGGAACGAAGATCGAGTTCGTCCAGAGCGACGGCGAGGCCTTCGCCGAAGCGTCGGTCCAGTGGATCCAGGCCCAGGAGTTCGGTGACGCGATCTTCCTGTTCAGCTGGATGACCGGCTCGCACGCCAACTTCAACGAGACGGTCGTCAACAGCTTCGCCGACATCACCGACATCGTCTCCGGCGACATCTCCGAGCGCTGGCCGCTGCTGGCCGGGCGCGGCGACACCGCCTGGGCCGACGCGATCTGGTCGACCGATCCGGAGAACGCCAAGGACACCGCAGGGGTCTACGGCGTGCCGTGGACCCTCAACGGCGGGCCCGGCAACGCCTTCTACTACCGGGCCGACCTGCTGGCCGACGCCGGGCTCGAGGTGCCGACCACCGTCGAGGAGCTGCTGGAGGTCGCACGCGCATGGTCGGACGACCGGGCCGGCAAGTGGGCCCTCGCCGGCACCGACTACATGTCCAGGGCGTGGTTCCGGCTCGCCAGCGGCCACGGCTGGGTCTGGGACGGCTCCGGGCTCGTGCACAACAACGAGCGCTCCGAGTTCAGGGAATGGGTCGAGTTCCAACGGACCCTGACCGACGAGAAGCTGCGCCACCCGAGCGTCGGTACCCCCGGCTTCGAGCCCAAGCAGTCGCAGAAGGCCGGGGAGGTCCTGTTCGACCAGGACGGCTGGAACCGCTGGAACGACCTCACCTTGGAGATGAACGCGAGCGGCGAGATCCCCGGTTTCGAACTGGGCGTGCTCGGCGCGCTCACCTACAAGGACCGCGAGCCGATGTACCACGCCGCCTGGGGTGTCGGCGGCTGGCTGTTCTTCCGCAAGGACCTGGAGGAGGACGCGATCGCCGAACTGCTCGACGTCTCCAACTTCGTCGGCGCCCCCTACGGCACCAAAGAGTACGAGATGATCCACTTCGGCATCGAGGGCGAGCACTTCGAATACGGCGACGACGGCAAGCCCGCGTTCACCGAGGCGGGCATCGCCTCGAAGCAGGACTCGCTGGCCTACACCGCGATGGGCGGCGCCACCCAGTTGTTCATCGAGGGCCCCGAAGACATCGTCAAGGCGCGCTTCGCGTTCAACGAGTCGATCCAGCCGTATCTGGACGAGAACCCCTTCCAAGGGCTGCGGCTGACCGCGCCCGAGGCCGGGACCAACGCCGGCATGGTCTTCGACGAGAAGGTCAACGACATCATCTACGGCCGCGCCGAGCTCAGCGAGCTCGACGCGGCGATCGAGACCTGGAAGCAGAACGGCGGCGAGGAGTCCCGCACGTTCTTCGAGGAGGCCTACAAGAGCCTCCACGGCGAGTAGCGCCCAGGGGCGGGGCAGCGGTCCCGCCCCTCCTCACACCCTTGAGGACGGTTCCACCGCAGATTCCCACCGAGCACCACGAGAGCAGCATGGCAGCGACAGCGACATCGGCGGACCGCACCGCCGAGACACCACCGAAGAGCAGGACCGCGAAGGCCGGGCGCAAACCGCTGCGGCATCGGCTGCGACGCGATTGGCCCCTGGTCGTGCTCACGCTGCCCGCGATGGTGCAGCTCGCGGTCTTCTTCTACACCCCTTCGGCCTACAACGTCATCGCGTTCATGGACTACAGCCCGTACCGGCCGCTGTGGGCCAATCCGATCATCGGGTTCACGCACTTCCAGATCCTCTTCGGGGACCCTTACTTCGTCGACGCGCTGCTCAACACGCTGCAGTTCGCGTTCGCGCAGCTGCTGCTCGTCTTCCCGTTCTCGATCGTGCTCGCGCTGCTCATGCACAGCGTCGTCTCGACCAGGCTCCGCAGCGTCTTCCAGTCGATCGTCTACTTGCCCTACTTCTTCTCCTGGGTGCTGGTCGTCTCGGTCTTCTCCCAGGTGCTCGGGCAGGACGGCCTGTTCAGCCGCTGGCTGCTGGGCATGGGCGGCGACCGGCTCGACATCATGCGCGACCCCGACACCTTCCTGGTCCTGGTCTGGATGCAGTGGACGTGGAAGGACGCCGGCTGGGGCATGATCATCTTCCTCGCGGCCCTGGCGTCGATCAACCCGGCGTTGTACGAGGCGGCGGCCGTCGACGGCGCGAACCGCTGGAGGCGCCTGTGGCACATCACGCTGCCCGGCATCCGCCCGGTGATCGTGCTCCTGTTCATCCTCCAGCTCGGCGGCATCCTGACCGTCGGCTTCGAGCAGTACCAACTGCAGCGGTCGGCGGTCGGCTGGGGCGCCTCCGAAGTGCTGGACACGTTCGTCTACTACCGGACCATTCTCGCGTCGAGCGGCGAATCGCTCGGCACCGCGGCAGGGCTGTTCAAGGGCGTCATCGGGTTGGTGCTCATCCTCGCCGCCAACAACGTCGCACACCGCTTCGGAGAGCAAGGGATCTACCAGAAGTCATGACCGCCATCACCGCCGACCGCTCGCGTCGCCGCCGCAGCAAGCGCCCCATCTGGGACGAGGAACCGTCGTTCATCGGCAAGTCGGTCAAGGCGCTGTTCCTGACCTGCTATGCCGCCGCAATCCTCGTTCCCCTGTGGGCGGTGCTGGCGACGAGTGTCGCGACCGACGAGGCGCTCACCCGGGCCGGGGGCGACATGGTCTTCTTCCCCACCGAGGTGAGCTTCCAGTCCTATCGCGAGATCCTCTCCGGCGGTGCGGTGACCAAGTCGCTGCTGTTCACCTTGATGCTGACCGTCATCGGCACCGCACTGAGCCTGGTCATCACCGTCGGCGCGGCCTACGGGCTCTCCCGGCCGGGGTCGGTGTGGCACCGCAAGTTCCTCACGGCCATCCTCATCACCCTCCTGTTCGCCCCGGGCATGTACCCGGCGTACCTGGTGGTCCAGGACCTCGGGCTGCTCAACGACATGTGGTCGCTGATCCTGCCGGTGTGCTTCAGCGCCTGGAACCTCATCGTCCTGCGCACCTTCTTCATGACGGCCATTCCCGCCGAGCTGATCGACGCCGCCAGCATCGACGGCGCCGGGGAGTTCCGCACCATGTTCAAAGTGGTGCTGCCGATGTCGAAGGCGATCCTGGCGGTCATCGGGCTGTTCTACGCCGTCGGTTACTGGAACACCTACTTCCTCGCCGTGCTCTACACGCCGGGGCTGGAGACCAAGCCCATCCAGGTGCTGATCCAGCAGTGGCTGCTGTCGTCCACCGGCCCGTCCGGGCAGGACGCCGCCGCCGCGGCGGCGATCTCCTCGGGCATGGACAACGCTCCGGCCGCCTCACTGAAGATGGCCGCGGTCGTGTGCACGATCATCCCGATCGTGATCATGTACCCGTTCATCCAGAAGCACTTCACGAAGGCGGTCATCACCGGCGCCATCAAGGGCTAGCGCTCAGGCGGGCGATGCGTTCGCCCGCCTTAGACTCTGGTGCCATGAGCGAGCACACCGTCCTTGCCGACGGCGCCCTCCTGCGCCGCGCCGAGCCCCGCGACCTGCCCGAGATCCTCCAACGGATCAAGGACCTCGCCGCATACGAGCGCGAACCGGACGCGGTCGAGACGACCGTCGACGATCTCGATGCCGCCCTGTTCGGGCCGAGCCCCGCGGTGTTCGCGCACGTCGTCGAGGCCGGCGGACGCATCGCCGGCATCGCCGTCTGGTTCCTCAACTTCTCCACTTGGACCGGCAAGCACGGCATCTACCTCGAAGACCTCTACGTCGACCCCGCCGCCCGCGGACACGGCTACGGCGCCGCGCTCCTGCGCGAACTCGCCCGCACCTGCGTGGCAAACGGCTACCAGCGACTCGACTGGTCGGTGCTCACATGGAACGAGCCCTCTCTCGCGTTCTACGAATCGCTCGGAGCGTTCCCCATGGACGAATGGGTCGGCTACCGGCTCACCGGCACCGCGCTGCGCGACCTCGGCGCCTGACCGGCGGAAGCCCGAGCGAACCTGAAAATGTTTCACACCATGTCTATCCAACCATTCGTCTATGGGTTAGATTTATCGCCGTCTCTCTTTGGACCTCCAGGGTGGAAGCGCGGGTGTCACGTGACTGATCTGTCCACCGCGACCGTCGAACTCGGCCCCTCCGGGCTCGTCGTCGACGGCCGCGAAGAGGCGCTGCTGTGCGCGTCGCTGTTCTACTTCCGGCTGCCGCGCGAAGTCTGGGAGGCGAGGCTCGCACAGGTCCGCGCCACCGGATATCGGGCGATCGACGTCTACCTGCCGTGGAACTTCCACGAGACCGCACCCCGGGTGTGGGACTTCGAAGGCCGGCGTGACGTCGGGGCGTTCCTCGACCTCGCGCACGAGGCCGGTCTGGCGGTGATCGCGCGGCCCGGACCGTACATCTGCTCGGAATGGGACGGCGGCGCCCTGCCGGCGTGGCTCGGACTGGACGAAGGGCTCCGGCTGCGCCAGGCGGAGCCGCACTTCCTCGCCCACGTGCGACGCTGGTTCGACCGGGCCATGCCGGTCCTCGCGGCACGCCAGCACGGCCGCGGCGGCGGCGTCATCGCGGTGCAGCTCGAGAACGAGCTCGACTTCTTCGACACCGACGACCGCCGCGCCTACCTCTCGGCGCTGCGCGACATGGCGATCGAGCACGGCATCGACGTCCCGCTGGTCGCATGCGCCGGACAGGGGGACCTGATCGGTGCGACCGGCGGCGTCGACGGCGTGGCGCCCGCGTTCAACTTCTACCCCGACGACCGCTCGCCGTTCGTCGAGCCCGAGGTGCGGCGGTACGCGGAACTGGTCGCCGCACGCGGCCTGCCGCTGCTGGTGACCGAGACGAACCGGAGGCACACGACGCTGCGCCGCCTGCTGGTGAGCGGCGCGACGGTGATCGCGCCCTACCTCCAGGCGTCGGGCTTCGACCTGGGGTACACGCCGTCGGTCGGCAATTGGGGCGACCCGGGCGGTTTCATGACCCACGACTACGACTTCGGCGGCTACCTCTCCCCCGTCGGCGAATCGCGGCCCGAGGCGGCGGAGGCCCGCGTCCTGGCGGCGTTCGTCCGCACGCTCGGTCCCGGCCTCGCGCGTGCCACGGCCGAGGCCGCGGACGAGCTCGCGCACGTGACCGTCCCGACCAGTGCGTCCGCCTCGAAGCTGGTGCTCGACGGCGGCGGCACGGTCACCGGCGTCCCGAACCTCGCTCGGGAGCGGGGCACGGCCACGATCGCCGCCGCGGACGGCTTGCCGGAGGTCACCGTGCAGTTGCCGCCGTTCTCGTGCGTGCTGCTCGTCCGCGACCTGCCGCTTGAGCGGTTCGGCCTGCCGGGCACGCTGCGGCTCGGTTCGGCCGACCTCGTGGGCGCGGGCCCGGACGGCCTCGAGCTGGCGGCGCGTACACCGAGCGTGGTCGCGCTCGAAGGCGCGGAAGGCGTGCGGCTCGTCGAGCTCGACGCGCCCGCACTGGGCGAGCCCGTGCGCTCGACGGTACGCTCCGGCGGTGACCGGTGGGACCTCGTCGTCCGCCACCCCGAGGACGTGCCCGCGCCGGGCGGCGAAGCCGCCCCCGCGATCACCGCGTCCGCGGGAGAGCCGGTGGCGCTCACCGGTGCGGTCCGCCTCGACCTCGAGACCCGTTCGGGCCGCATGTCGGCGCACGATCTCCCACCGGCGTCCGAGGAGGTCGGTGTCCATCGCGGGCGCACGCACTACGCCACTTCGCTCGCCGGGGTCGAGGAGCTCCTGCTGGAAGGGGCGGGCGACATCGTCGACCTCGCGCTCGACGGGCGCGCGCTGCCGAGCCTCACGCCCTACGGCGCGTCCGTGTGCGTGCCGGTCGGCGCGGCGGGCGGGCTCGAGGCCACGGTCGAGACGTGGGGGCATTCGAACTTCGACGACGCGCGCCTTCCCGCCCTCGCGCTCGGGTCGCTGCGCGGTCTCGGACACGTCTGGTCGGTGACCGCACGTGAGGACGCCGGTGCGCTGTGGACGGTCGACGGCGGTGCGCAGTGGGCGGGAGATCCGGCGCCGGTGCGCGACCTCGGCGGCTGGAGCAGCACCCGGGTCGGTCGTCCCGTGACGTACCGGCGCGAACTGCCGGTGGACGGACGCAGCCATCACGCGCTGCACTTGGCCGGGCTCGAGGTTTCGTGCGAGGTCGCGATCGACGGCTCGGTGCGGACGGTGGGTCCGGAGGACCCCTGGGTCCATCTGGCGCCCGGGGAGGGGCGCGAAGTGGCGGTCACGCTGGCGCACCGGGCAGGGGCGCTGGGCGGTGCCGAGCTGCTGCGTCTCGCGCCCGTGCGGGAGTGGCGGGTCGAACCCCAAGCCGACGGCGTCCTTCTCGATCTGGCCGGGCGGGAGTGCGCCGGTCATGACGTCGACCTGCCGCTCGAACTCGCTCCCGGCGCGGAGACCTGGCTCGACCTCGCCGTGCCGGAAGGCGGGCGCTCCCTGCGGTTCGAGGGCGTGCAGGTGCGTGTCAGCGCGTTCGCCGGCAGCGAGTTGCTCGGCCGTGTCTGGCTGGCGGATTCGGCGCGTCCGCGGTTCACCGGCGGCGATCCGGGACGGCTGTGGCTGCCGGGCGCGTGGAATTCGGGTTCGATCCGATTGCTGCTCCGGGGGACCGCCGGGGGCGACCGTCCACGCTTGGAGAGCGTGACCGCCTCCGCCACGCCGGAATGATTCAGGCCTCCACCTCGTCGGCGCCTTGGAGCCGTGCCCGATCGGCGGCGATGCGACCGGCGATGTGGCCTTCGTAGTCGCTGATCCGCGTGGCGGCTGCCGACGTCAGGTTCGGGAACATCGCTTCGGTCTTGGCGTCCACGGCTTCACGCCGCAGCCGCAGCACCGGGATCAGATCGGTCCCGGTCTCGTCGGCGACGTCGCGCGCGGTCTGGTCGGCGGATTCGGCGAGCCGCTCGCCGATCCGAACCGCGAACGAGGCCAGGAACGACTGTCGGAACGACCGCGTGCGCGAGCGGCCGACACCGTCGCGTTTGGACCCGGCCCGGGTCATCGCCGAGGTGGCCTGGACGAGCAGGGAATTGTAGAGCAGTTCCACCGCGCGCAGGTCCGTCTCGCCGCCGACCACGGTGCAGAATCCGGCCTCCCGCGAGTACACGGCCCTACAGCCGTTGGCGGAGGCAACGACGTGCAGCAGTTCGGACTTCGGTTGCTCGTAAGGCCTCGCGATATAGACGCGCACCGGCGCGGCCTCCAAGCCCGCCTCCGAGGACTCGGCGAGGAGCGCTTCGTTGATCGAGTGCCGGGCGATGAGCTGCTGCGCCTTCGCGGTGAAGGCCTCGGCCTCGGCGTCGGCGTCGGTGGACTCGGCCTTGGCCAGCAGTGCCCGGATCTTGTCGTACACCTTGGACGAGTCCGCGCCGCCGCCCCGGACGGCACGCACGCCGCTGCCGGGCCGCGGCTGCACGGGAGCGATCGGCCGAAGACCGGCGATGGCGTACATCGCCTCCAGGATCGCCGCCGAAGCCGCGATCCACGCGGAGCCTTCGAGCCCCGCGAGCGCCTCCTTGGCGCACGCCGAGGTCGAGCGCTCGGACAGTGACCGGCGCTGGGCGCTCCACTGGTCGCTCAGATGCGCCTCGGAGTAGCGCCGCAGCTCGGCGCGCATGAGCGTCGCCGCGGCACGCACACCTGCGCTGGAGACGTCCTTGGCCATCAGGCTGAGCACGTCCTTGGGCATCCATCCGCGATCCCAAGCCTGCCCGACGGCGTCCTCGGCCAGCGCGTCGATGGCGGTGGCGACCGCCTCGGGCCAGCGGGCATGCGCGGTCGTACGGGCCAGCAGCCGCGCCGATCGCTCCCAGCTCGGGGCGTCGCACTTGCCGCACGGGCACGAGTCCGCCATGATCTGAACCAGGACGTAGCGGGCCTGGACGACGAGCTCCTCCCAGGTGGGAGCGGCCGAATCCCCTTGTCCCGGACGGCGCCTGAGCCGTTGCCGCGACTTGGCCTTGCGCCGGTCGTCTCGTCCCATACCGCATCTCCCCCGCCGTTCCTGAATGGTCTAACGGCCGAGGCTTCATCGGGCAACGGCCGCGCTCCGGTGAGGATCTCATTGACCGCGAAGGTCTCCACGATGCGGCCGAATCCGGCCGGGGTCGAGCCCTCCGGCTGCTGCTCGGCGACCGACTCAAGGTGTCGGTGAATGAGCCCGCTCGGCTTTGTCGCCACTGGCTCCGCATGGTGGATCCAGCCTCAGTCTGACCGGATCTCAGGGACGCGGCCCCGCTCGTCCACCACACCGGGCCTGGCGGACGACGCCGATGGTGTTGCCGTAGATGACGCGGGCCCAGGGGTCGCCGGGGTCGATCCAGCCTTTGCGCCAAGCGACTTCTGGTGAGGGGTAGTAGCAGCCGACGCCTTCGATGGCGAGGATCTGATACGGGCTTTGGATGCCGTCGTCGAGCATGACGCGCACGGCGATCGGGTCGCGTTCGTCATCGCCGTAGACGGTGAAGCGCAGCGTTTTCGCGAAGTGGAACTCGCCGAGCCGGTGCGGCATCGCATCGGCTTCGACGGCCGTGCCGGTGCGCTCGCTCATGCCGCTGCCCGCCCGTGGTCGACGCGGCCGATGTAGAGGCCGGAGCTGTACCAGAGGGCGGCGGCCTGTTCGAGGATGATCAGCCGCTCCTCCACATCGAGCAGGTGAGCGTGGTCGGGTTGAACCCGCAGGCGCGGATCGCTGTCGAGATCGACCACGACGCCGAAGCGGACGGACTGGCCTGCGAAGTCGAGTCCGACCGCGTCGCCCATGCGCGGCCAGGTGACGGCCGCCCGACTGCCGGCGATATCGATCTCGCCGAGGACTTCGATGAGCGGTTCGGTCAGGGCCTGTTGTTGCGGCATGGCCGCCTCCGTTCGATGCCGAGTTCGAGATGGCGAGCGGAGGCCCCACCAACGGCAGCGCCGAGCCGCCTCCACTCGCCTGCCGATGCACCCCACCGTGCACCGACGAGTTGAACCTACGGGATCGGAAAGTCGTTTCCAAGCCTCTGACCTCGGATTTAATTCGGCACGGCTGGACACTATGCACAGAGGAGTTGTCGCAGAGAGGTGTGGTGAGCGGTGCAGCTGAGCGGTGTCAATGACCGACACTGAACATGAGCGCTTGGCACATACCTTGTTGTCGATATAGATCGGCCGGGACCCGTAGGACAGGCCCCGGCTCGGTGCTGGTTGATGTGCTGCTTCTTGGCGCTCTGGTGTGCTGCTGCTTGTTGCCTGGCCTTGGGGCACCTTGCCCAGTGGTGTCAGCACCTGAAGGTGTCGGGCCGGGAGGTTGTACGGCGCTGGGGATCAGCGCTGTGCGGTCTCCAGGAGGGCGATGAAGTCGCCCTGCGCGAGCCCGAAGACTGGGGAGTCGTCGGACAGCTTGGAGTCGCGGACCTCGAACCCGGCCACGGTGGCACGGGCTTCAACGCAGTTGCTGCCAGCGTCGCCGTTGCCGGACCTGCTGGACTTGCGCCACTTCGTTGTCCTCATGACAGTTCGAATTCCTTAATCGGTATGGCCTGCTTGACGGACTCGTCGAAGGCGTTCTGGAACGAGGCGACCGTCTCGGGCACCTCAAGGTAACGAGCCCCCTCAAACGATTCTAGATAGACCGTCTTGGGGAACTCCCCTCCCTCGAACTCGAAGATCTCGTACGCGCTGCCGATCGAGTCATAGGCGCCAGCATCGTATGGCACCACCAGGAACTTGAACAGCGAGTATTCCCGGTCGAGGGTCTTGAGGTGTTCAAGCTGCTCAGCCATTACCTCAGGCCCGCCAACTCGCCGGTGAAGCGCAGCCTCGGAGGTGAGATAGACGATCTCCGGCAGCCAGGATCTCGCCATGAACTCCTTCTGCCGGTCTTGCCTGAATCCTGCGGCTCCAGCCGGACCCTTGCGATCCGGTGCGTTGTCATCTCGGATGGCTGCGTTGTACGCAGGCGTCTGAAACAGTCCGGTGATCAGCTCGTTCTCGCAGATCATGATCTTCGAGGCCGTCAGCTCCATCTGGAGGAACGTGAAGAACACCGAGGGAATCTTGAAGGAGTGGAACAGGTCCGGGCTCTCCGAGGACTCCGCGAGCCGCACCAGATTCTCTTGCTCCTCGGGGCTGAGCTTGTAGATGCGCGCGAAGCCGAGCATGTCGACCCACTTGACCTGTGGCGAACGGGCATGTTCGAGATCCCTGATCTTCGAAACGCTCATGCTGAGCTCGTCAGCGGCTCGCTTGTGGGTGTAGCCGGCACGCTTGCGGTACTGGACCAGCAGCCGTGCGATTTGGATGATGGTGAGGAAAGCCTTCGCGCTCATGTAACACAGGGTCGCAGAGCGAACACGCAAGCACAACATTCGACTCGGCGTTGATGGCACGGTTCTGTCTCGTAAGGAACCCCGTAACTCTTTGGGAGTCGTGTATCCGACTATCCGTCTCAAGCGAGCCGGCGCATCGGTGATCGCTACGGCCCGTTCACCGTCAAGTCCTTCCAATGACACGGACTCACTTGGATAGGCTGGCCGGGCCACGGATCTGTCGGCGGCGCTGCTGAGGGGACTTTCTGTTGAGTGACTTGGTGATCGATGAGGCGCTCGTACGATCGCTGTTGAGCGATCAGCATCCGGATCTGGCGGATCGGGACCTGCGGCTCGTGGACGGCGGCTGGGACAACCAGATGTGGCGCCTGGGCGATGACCTGGCGGTGCGATTGCCGCGAACGCCGCGCGCCCCGTCACTGCTGGAGAAGGAGCATCGGTGGCTGCCGGTGCTGGCTCCTCGCTTGCCGCTGCCGGTACCGGTCCCCCTTCGCGTCGGCGCGGCTTCGGAGCGGTTCCCCGAGACGTGGATCGTGACCACGTGGGTCACTGGATCACCGGCCGACGCCACCCCGATCGACCGCGGCGCTGATGCGGCCGACGCCTTGGCGGCCTTCTTGGCGGCGCTCCACCAGGCGGCGCCCGACGACGCCCCGACCTCGCCGAATCGCGGTGTGCCGATCAGCGTGGTCGCCGATGAGGCCGAGCGGCGCTTCGAGGGCATGGACCTGGGCGAGTCCGTCGGCCGGATGCGGGAGGTCTGGAACGACGCGGCCGCCGCTCCCGAGTGGGAGGGACCGGCGCTGTGGTTGCACGGCGACCTGCACCCCGCGAACGTCCTCGTCGCCGACGGCACCCTGGCGGGGGTGGTCGACTTCGGTGACCTGTCCAATGGCGATCCGGCCTGGGACCTCGCCTCGGCCTGGCTGCTGCTTCCGGAGGGCGCGGCGCCGCGGTTCTTCGACGCGTACGCCATGGCCGATGAGGCCACGGTCCGCCGGGCGCGAGGATGGGCGCTGCTGCGGAGCCTGATGCTGTTGGAGATCGGTCGGGCCGGCGAAATGGGTTGGACCGGCGGCAAGCCGACGTGGAAGCCCGCGGCCGAGGCCGCGCTCGAACGGCTCCTCGCATCGCCTTCGCCGACAAGGTGAGGCGCCTCAGCGCACCCGCACGGCGCCGGCTTGGACTTCGATGGAGAAGCCCGCCGACTCGCCCAGGTCCTCGCCGTCGATCTCCAGCATGCGCGGCTGCGCCAGCGTGGCCCGCACGCTGCGCGCCCTCGCATGTGTCGTCGTCTCGGCGTCCCGCACGCCGTCCTCGCCGCCGAGGAGCCGTCGGATGCCGTTGTCCCACACGTACGAGCGGAGCGTGTCGAGCCATTCGCCGACGCTCTCGGCCCTCAATAGGAGGAGATCGAGCTCGCCGTCGGAGGGGTCCGCGCCGGGCAGGAGCGCGATGCCGCCCTGGAGCGTCCCGCAGTTGCCGATCATGAGCGTATGGGCCGCGGTCCGCTCGGGCACCGCGCCGTCGACGGTGAGCTCGAACTCCACGGCCTCAGTGGCGTCGAGGGCGCGTCCGAGCGATTCGACGTAGGCGAGCCATCCGACCTTGCTCTTGAGGTCCTCGTCGGTTTCGACGACCATGTGCGCGTCGATGCCGAAGCCCGCCGTGACGGCGAACGCCTGGCGCATGGGAGAACCATTCACCTCCGCTTCGACCCAGCCGAGGTCGACCGCGCGCGACTCACCGTCGAACGCTCGCTCCAGTGCCGCCGCGAAGTCGCCGAGCGGCACATCGAGGTTCCTGGCGAAGAGGTTGCCGGTGCCGATCGGGACGATCGCGAGCTCGGCCGTGGCGTGGTCCTGCGCGAGCCGCTCGGCGACGACGCGCACGGTCCCGTCGCCGCCCGCCGCGACGACCACGTCGGCTCCTGTCGCCAGTGCCTCGCCCGCAGCGCCGAAGCCCTGGTCTTCGGCGCTCGTCTCGTGCCAGGTGAGCTCCACGTCCGCGGCGCGGGCGGGCAGCGCCTCTTCGAGCTCTTCCCGCGAGGTCTTCGCGGGGTTCAACACGATGGCGATCCGGTCGGCGGCCGTCATGATCGCCGGTAGAGCGGGTTGGCTCCCGGCGGCTGCTCCTCGGCCGACACCGGGCCCGGGGCGGTGCCGCGACCGAACGGCGTCCCGCCCAGCCGTTCGCGGCCGTGGTCGGAGAGCCAGTGCTCCAGGTCGGGACCGACCGGCACGATCCGGGTCGGGTTGATGTCCTCGTGCACCACGTAGTAGTGGCGCTTGATCTGGTCGAAGTCCGCGGTGTCGCCGAAGCCGGGCGTCTGGAACAGGTCGCGCGCGTAGCCCCACAGGTTCGGCATCTCGGTGAGTTTGTTCCGGTTGCACTTGAAGTGCCCGTGGTAGACCGGGTCGAACCGCAGCAGGGTGGTGAACAGGCGGACGTCGGCCTCGGTGATGGTGTCTCCCATGAGGTATCGCCGGTCCGCCAGCCGCTCCTCCAGCCAGTCGAGCGCGGTGAAGAGCCGCTCGTAGGCCTTGTTGTAGGCGCGCTGCGATCCGGCGAAGCCGGCACGGTACACCCCGTTGTTGACCTCGGTGTAGACGCGCTCGATCACCGGGAGCATGTCGTCGATGAGCTCGGACGGGATCAGGTCCGGCGCCCCGTCCCTGTGGTACGGGGCCCATTGGGTGGACAGGTCGAAGGTCAGCTGCGGGTAGTTGTTGGTGACCACCGCGCCGGAGGGAATGTCGACCAGGGCGGGCACGGTGATGCCGCGGGGATAGTCGGGGAAGCGCTTGAAGTAGTGCTCTTGGAGCCGCTCGGTGCCGAGCACGGGGTCGCGGCCGTCGGGTGAAAGGTCGAACGTCCAGGAGCGGACGTCGTGCACCGGCCCGGGGGTGGCCAGCGAGATGACGTCCTCGAGGCCCAGGAGGCGACGGATGATGATCGAGCGGTGCGCCCAGGGGCAGGCCCGCGCGGCCACGAGACGGTACCGGTCGGGCTCGACGGGCCAGGCCTTCGCGCCTTCGGTGAGGCCGGCCGTCCTCGGGTCGCCGATCTCGGAGGCTTCCTCGATCGGTGCGGAACGGGCGGCCTCGACGTCGGCCACGACGCGATCCTCGATGTAATTGGTGTCCCTGGTGAATTCTTCGCCGGAAACGTAGGCGCCCTTGGTGGAATGCTCCGTTCCGGCGGACTGCTGCGTTGGATGCTGTGCCATGGACTCAGCCTACGCATTGTCGGCGTCGCAGCGGAGGCAAGCGGCCAACGCTTCAGGCCCCGGGCACGATGAAAGCCGCTGTCCTTCGAAGGAAGGGCAGCGGCTTCGTGTTCTCAGAGCTTGGGACTAGAGCGCGCGCAGGTTAGTGGCCTGCGGACCCTTGTTGCCCTGCTCGACGTCGAATTCTACCCGCTGGTTCTCCTCGAGCGAACGGTATCCGTTGCCGGAGATCGCGGAGAAGTGGACGAAGATGTCCGGGCCGTTGTCCTCCGGAGCGATGAAGCCGAAGCCCTTCTCCGAGTTGAACCATTTAACGGTGCCTTGCGCCATTACTACATATCCTTGCGATGTTGATGCTCAGACCGGCTGCCGTGTATTCCAGGTGTTGAAACCCGGTTACGCCTGCCGCCACGTGGCCTGATATTGCCGCCATTGCTGGCGCTTCACCTCGCCGGTTCTTTTCGAATCGGAGTGGTAATCAGACCCTACAGCCCTTTTGACCGCTGTGAACATCCGGCCCGGGAAAATTTTCTCGCGAATTGGCATTTGTGCTGCGGACAGCGCTGATCGTTGCAGCAACGTATGGGCCAACTCACTCGAAAGGGGCGCGGGCTCGCCGAGACCCGCCGCCCGGCGGGCGGCGGTAAACTGCGGCCGGAATGCGCTTCCGGCACAGGCGGATCAACGGACGAACGGAAGGCGGAGCCGTATGCTCTCGCACGCTGATATCGACCTGGTCGTATTCGACGTTCTGGGGACCCTCGTCGACGAGCCCGGCGGGCTCAGGGCGAGCATCCGCGAGACGGCTCCAGATCTCGACGCCGAACGCGTCGATGCGCTCGCCGAAGCGTGGCAGCGCCACGTCGCCCAGCGGCAGCGGCCGATGCTCGACGGGCACGGGCCCTACGCCGACAGCGACATCGTGGACCGCGAAGCGGCCGAGCTCGTGGCCGCCGAATGCGGCGTCACCGACGCCGGGGCCATCGACCGGCTCGCCACCGCCGAACGGCGGCTCGACCCCTGGCCCGACACCGTCGAATCCCTCGAGCGACTCGCGCGTCGTTTCGCGCTCGCGGGCCTGTCCAACGCGAGCCGGGCGACGCTGACGCGCCTCAATGCCCGGGTCGGCATGCGCTGGCACTTCGTACTTTCGGCGGAGGACGCGCGAAGCTACAAGCCCGCCCCCGAGGTCTACCGCTTGGCCCTCGACATCGCGGGCGGCGCGCCGGAGCGCGTGCTCATGGTCGCCGCTCACGCATGGGATCTGCGGGGCGCGCAGGCGATGGGGATGCGCACGGCCTATGTGCAACGGCCGGTGGGCGACCCGCCTCTGGCGAGCGACTCCTTCGACCTCCGCGCCGAAGGCCTCGCCGAACTCGCGGATGCGATGCTCGACCGCCGGCCCTCGTGACGCCGACGACGGCAGCGGTCGAGCGCGGCGAACCTGCGACGGTTCGCCGCGCTCGGCGGCGATTCGGGCAGGCCGAACTAGGCGGCCTGCGAGCGGGATGGCGCGCTAGGCGCTAGTGAGCGGAACGGCGGCTGCGGCTGCGTCCGGCGATGCCCTCGGCGACGCCGATGAGCAGCACCGCGGCGATGACCGCGCAGATGAACCCGAGGACGTTGAGCTCCATGATGCCCCCCGTGCCGAGCAGGTTCGCTATGGTCCCGCCGATCACGGAGCCGACCAGGCCCAGGATCAGCGTGGCGATGATGCCGAGTCGCTGCTTGCCGGGAGTGACGAGGCGCGCGAGCGCACCGATGATCAGTCCTGCGACGATGAATCCGATCATGAAGACCTCCTGCGTTCTACCTTGCCCGGGGCCGTGGCCGGTGCCCTTCCGGTCGGTGCGCCCCTAGGGACGCGGACGGCGGTCGGATACCGGCTCACTGCCGCTCGGGCTCGTTGACCGTCACTATGGAGCGTGCCGCGGGCGCTGGGTCCGGTCGCCACGATCTGGTCGAAAACGCCCGAATGCGCCTTGGCCCTCCCCATTGACGGCGTTCGATGATTGATGTACCCAATCGGGCATCGTTCACACCTGCGCCGCTTGGGGACGCCGTCTGCCGTGGCCGCTCAGGTCGGGATGCCGGGCGGGCGGACATCGCCGCGCCAGGAGCCGGTCTCCCGGCCGTGCTGCTCGATGAACTCCTTGAAGCGCCGCATGTCGCCCTTGACGCGGCGGTCCAGGACACCGAGCTTGTCGGCGGCCTCTTCCACGAAGCCGTCCGGGTCGATGTCCATCTGGGCCGTGACCCGGGTCGTGTCGTCGTTGAGCCGGTGAAAGGTGATCACGCCGGCGTGCGTCGGCCCGCTGACGGACTTCCATGCCACCCGCTCGTCCGGGTGCTGTTCGGTGATGCGGGCGTCGAACTCGCGCGTGACCCCGCCAATGCTCGTCACCCAGTGCGTGTGCGTGTCGTCGACCTGTCGGATCTCCTCGACGCCCTCCATGAACGAGGGGAACGTCTCGAACTGCGTCCACTGGTTGTAGGCCGTAGAAACCGGGACCTCGACATCGACTGCTTCGGTGATGGTGCTCAACGCACTTCCTCCTTCGGTTGCGAATCGCTGCATCGCTCGCGCGCTGCGCGTCTGGTGGCGGTTACCCCTGAGGCCGAGCCGCACACATCCGCGTGCCGACGCCGGGCCTATCAGACCCGTCGCCGACTGATAGGTTTTTCCCAATCAAAAACTTGAGGAGTGCGGTCGTGCGAGGAGCGGTCGTTCGGGTCAGCGGCTCCGGTCCAGGCGCTCCCGGGCAGTGGCGGGGGCGGCGGCGTGGTCGTCCATCGAGGACCACGGGTCGGTCTTCTGCGCGAGGCGTCTGCCGATCGTCTTGGTGCTGTGGCCGTCGGGGGCGGATCGGCCCAGCTCGCCCCAGTCGAGCGGGGTCGCGACCGCGGCGCCGGGACGGGCGCGCAGCGAGTAAGGCGCGATGAAGGTCTGGCCGTAGGCGTTGCGGTTGGCGTCGAGGAAGATCCGGTCGCCGCGACGGTTCTTGCGCTGGGCGGTGGTCAGCAGCTCGGGGTCGCCGTCCGCGAGGTCGTCGGCGATGTCGGCGGCCAGGGCGCGGACGAAGTCGAAGTCGGCGGAGCGGTCCAGCGGTGCGACCACGTGGAAGCCGCGCCCGCCGGTGGCCTGCACGAACGGGGTGAGGCCGAGCTCGGTGTAGAGCTCGCGCGTCCGGCGGGCGACTGCGCGCAGGGTGGCCACCGGGACGTCGGACGGCGGGTCGATGTCGATGACCAGCCGGTCGGGGCGTTCGAGGTCGTCGAGGGTGGACAGCCAGACGTGGAACTCGATCGTGGCCTGGTTGGCGAGGTACACGAGTGTGGCGGCGTCGTCGCAGACGACGTGGCCCACCGTGCCGTCGGTGCGCTGCGGTACCTCGACGATCCTCATCCAGTCGG
The DNA here is from genome assembly GCF_054776215.1 of Glycomyces tarimensis. Taxonomy (NCBI): domain Bacteria; kingdom Bacillati; phylum Actinomycetota; class Actinomycetes; order Glycomycetales; family Glycomycetaceae; genus Glycomyces; species Glycomyces tarimensis. The sequence continues at coordinate 96,522 of NZ_BAAHCB010000015.1, read as the reverse complement.
GGAAGTAGTCCGACGCCTCCTTCTGGAAGAAGCCGTCGGTGCCGATCCCGTCCGGATAGCGGCGCATGGTCAGCGGCCGGCCCGCGAGGTGCGGGACCATCGCGTCGGCGACCGAGCGGTAGTGGTCGATCACGTCGCCCTTGCTGATGTGGTCGCCCGGGTAGAGCTCCTTGTCGAGCCGCGACACGTCGATGTCGTGGTCGGCCACGTGGATCGTCTGTGAGGCCATGTCAGCTCGTCTCCCTCTGGGCGCCCCCTGCCTCGCGGCAGATACCCGGCGGGCTGGCACGGCAAACCGAACAGCACAGTACACGACTTGATGAATACACGTTCGCGTGTACTATTCGGGTGTGGTGGAGACCTTGACCTACGGACAGGTCCTGGCCCGCTTCGGCCACGCCCTGTCCGACCCGACCCGCTCGCGCCTGCTCCTGGCGCTGCGCGAGGCGCCGGGCTACCCGGCCGAACTGGCCGAGACGCTCGGCGTCTCGCGCCAGTCCCTGTCGAACCACCTGGCGTGCCTGCGCGGCTGCGG
>NZ_BAAHCB010000015.1:76137-95947 GCF_054776215.1 Glycomyces tarimensis | reverse complement strand
GGTGGCCGACGCGCGCCTCGCCCACGCCCTCGGCGACCTGCTCGGCGTGGTACTCGCCGTCGATCCGGCCGCCTGCGACGCCACGGAGGACTGCTGCTGATGGCCTCGACGCTCCCGGTCGCGCTCGACCCCTCCCCCGAGCGCCGCGCCCGGCTCACCCGCACCGTCCGAGCCCTCGTCGCGGCCACCATCGCCTACAACATCGTCGAGGCGGTCGTGGCGATCAGCGCCGGCACCGTCGCCTCCTCGGCCGCGCTGATCGGCTTCGGCCTCGACTCGATCGTCGAGGTCGCCTCGGCCGCGGCGGTCGCCTGGCAGTTCGCCGCCCGCGACCCCGAGGTCCGCGAGGCCCGCGAGCACCGGGCGCTGCGGACGATCGCGATCTCGTTCTTCGCGCTCGCCGCCTACGTCACTGTCGAGGCCGTCCGGGGCCTGATCGGCGGCGCCGAGGCCGAGCACTCCACGGTCGGCCTGGTTCTCGCGGGCGCCTCGGTCGTGATCATGCCGGTCCTGTCGGCGGCCCAGCGCCGGGCCGGCAGGGAACTGGGCTCGGCCAGCGCGGTCGCCGACTCCAAGCAGACCCTGCTGTGCACCTATCTGTCGGCGGTCCTCCTGGTCGGGCTCGCGCTCAACAGCCTGTTCGGCTGGTCCTGGGCCGACCCCCTCGCCGCGCTCGCCATCGCGGGCGTCGCCGTCAAGGAAGGCGTCGAAGCCTGGAAGGGCGACGGCTGCTGCGCTCCGGTGACGGCGCTTGCCGACGAGGCGGCACCGGGGTGCGAGGATGGATGCTGCGACCACGCCGACGGCCGATCCTAAGCCGCCCTCGACAGACACAGCCGACAGAAGGAGACCCATGCCCGCCTTGGACGAGATCCAGATCCGCGACCCCTTCGTGCTGCGCGTGCCGGAGGAGGACCGCTTCTATCTCTTCGGCAGCACCGACGAGAACATCTGGCGAGGTCCCGCGACGGGCTTCGACACGTACTGGAGCCGGGACCTCGTCGAGTGGAACGGCCCGATCCCGGCCTTCCGGCCCACCCCGGGCTTCTGGTCCCACACGCAGTACTGGGCACCCGAGGTGCACCGCCACGACGGCGCCTTCTACATGTTCGCGACCTTCACGGCCGAGGGGCACCGCCGCGGCACCCAGGTGCTGCGCGCCGAACGTCCCGAGGGGCCGTACGAGCCGTGGTCGGCCGGGCCGCTGACGCCCGAGGACTGGGAGTGCCTGGACGGCACCCTGCACATCGAGGACGGCACGCCCTACATGGTGTTCTGCCACGAGTGGAAGGACGTCGGCGACGGCGAGGTGCAGGCGGTGCGGCTGGCGCCGGATCTGCGCGCCACGGCCGGCGATCCGTTCCTGCTCTTCACCGCCTCCGAGGCGCCGTGGGCGCGCCCGCTCGACCGGCCGGGACCGACCGCCTACGTCACGGACGGGCCGTTTCTGCATCGCAACGCGGACGGCGAGCTGCTGATGCTCTGGTCGAGCATGGGCGAGGGCGGCTACGCCCTCGGAGTGGCGACCTCCGAGTCCGGCACCGTCCACGGACCGTGGCGGCAGGCGAGCGAGGCGCTGTGGCCGAGGGACGGCGGCCACGGGATGGTCTTCACCGACGCCGCCGGGCGGCTGCTGCTCACGCTGCACCGACCGAACAAGACCCCCGACGAGCGGGCCCGCTTCATCGAGGTCGAAGAGGTCCCCGGCGGCCTCGCGCTGCGCTGATCGCTCAGCCCCCGGTGGTGGGCGGGACGAAGCCCACCGCCGAGCTGCCGTCGACGCGCCCCCGCGGGTCGAGTTCGATCCGCTCGTTGGCGGCGACCGACAGCGTCAGGCGCAGCGTTTCGGTCGACCGGCCGTGGATCTCGAGTTCGCCCGTGACCGTCGCGGGGCTCATCCCGACAACCGCTTGCACGTTGCCCGCCGCATCGGTGACGATCCGCCATCCGCGCGGGAAGGCGTATCGCAGCGAGCCGTCGCGGTGCACTTCGACGCGCTCGTCGTCGGCGGCGAGCTCGTAGCGCCTCCCGCCGAGGCGACGCGCGTAGGCGGTGGCCTCCGCGGCGGCCCCGTGGTCGAGCCGCGTCGGCGGCAGCCCGGTGAACCACACCTCGCCGTCGGGGCGCGGCACGATCCCGAAGCCGCGCTCCACGGCGTCCAGGAGCCACAGGATCGACGGCGAGTACACCGAGGTGAAGCCCGGCGCGCCCGACCATGGATCGAGGCACTGCGGGAAGCGGTCGGCGACCGCCATCGCGCCCAGCACGGGCGCGGTCGCCACGGCGAGTTCGGCGACATGGCCGTGGTGCTCGAACGCCTGCGGCGCGCGAAGCAGGGCGAGGAAGTTCACCGGCCCGCCCCAGGAGTTGCGCGACGCGTCGGCGTCGAAGCGCGGATCGTCGAGGGCGAGCGAGGTGAAGCCGTAGTGGGACAAGAACTTGCGGGTGTTCATCACGTACGAGCGCAGCGCCCGCGAGAAGAACGCCTCGTCGCCCACCTCGCATGCCAGGACCCGCAGCAGCACGTCCGACTGCACCCGGACATGCGAGCCGGTGCGGTCCCGGTCGTAGAAGGTCCCGTCGGTCTGGTCGAAGCACTGGGCTTCCAGCGCCTCGGTCGAGGCCCGCGCCTTGCGCCGCCACGGATCGCCGTCCTCGCCGAGCGCTTCGGCGATCAGCGCGAGGTAGGTGCGCTGGCAGGCGACGTTGGCGGTGAGGTCCGGCGCCACATAGGGCAGGATCGGCGAGTCGGGGTCGCAGTGGCGGGCGTCGCCTCGGAAGGCGCGGTCGGGCGCGAACCAGAACCGCGGCGAGAGGTCGTGGCCGGTGTCGAAGGTGCAGAACGCCTCGACGCCGCCCGTGCCGCGCGTGTCGCGGTACCGCGCGAGCCAGTCGTCGTACCGCGCCATCGCGCGGTACATGGCCTCGAGGAAGGCCCGGTCGCCTCCGGTGAGCCGGTGGTGGTGCCATACCGTGCGCGCCAGCGGCGTGACGATCTGGATCTGGCTGTAGCCGGGGCCGGCGTCGGTGAGCTTGTACGGGATCATGCCGTCGTCGCGCTGCCGCTCGGCGAAGAGCAGGTGCGTGTCGCGGGCGATGCCGGGGGCGAAGCGGGCGAGCACTTCGGCGTTGATCGTGCCGGTGCTCTCGATCCACGAGCCGGCGTAGACGCCCCCCTCGTTGAGGACGGGGGCGCTGTCGTCGAGGGGTCGTATGCACTGCGCGAGTTCCGCGAGCGCCTGGTGCCAGCGCGCTTCGAGCGGCCCGCCGACGGCCGCGAAGCCCACGCCGGCCTCGGCGAGCTCGGCGCCGAGTCCCGTGCCGTCGATGCCGGCGCGTGCCACCGGATCACCGGTGCGGAGGCGGACGAGCGCCTCCTCGGTCGGTTTCGTCATCGTTCCCCCGCGATGGAGATGTCGGAGGAGGCGGGTGGGCGCCGGCCCCACCCGTCTCCTTTGGGTCACTCGAGCGCTGTGCCGAGTTCTTCGGTCCACTGGGCCGCCGCCTCTTCGGGGGACATCCGCCCGAACAGGACTTCGGCCTCCATCCGCTGCGAGAGCTCGTTCATGATGGCACCGCCCGCGGGCTGCGGCGGCGCGACGACGCCCTCTTCGAGGATCTGACCGACGTAGTCGGCGGCCGTCTGAGCGGGCCCTTCGAGGAGGGGCGAGACGACCTCGAGCGTGTCGGGGTTGAACGGCACACCGCGGGTGTCCAGGATGAGCTCGGCCGCGGCCGGCTCGTGCAGGAACCAGTCGACGAGCATGGCCGCCGCCTCCGGGTGCTCGCTCGCCGCGTTGATCGACCAGAAGGCCGAGGGCAGCAGCGCGAGGCCGGACCGCTCGGTGTTCGTCGGCGGCATCGCCATCTGGACGTTGCCGGCGGCGCTGTAGGCGGTCATGAGGTTCGAGTAGCCGAACGTGATCGCGGCCTGTCCGATGGTGAACGGCTGCTGGTCGGGCGGGAGCTGCCAGTTGGAGGTCACGATGGACGGGTCGGGCAGGCCGCCGTTCTCCAGCAACTGCTGCTCGATCTCGTACCAGCCGGCGATCTGCTCGGCGTCGACGCCGAGCTGACCGTCCCAGTCGTACATCCCGACCTCGCTCACCTGGGCGGCGTAGGTGCCGAGGATGTCCTGGATGCGCAGGTCGACGCCGTAGACCGGGTTGCCCTCCTCGTTGGTGAGGTCGGCGCTGCCGATCTGGCCGGCGACGTCGATGAGCTCGTCCCAGGTCCATCCCTCTTCGGGCACGGCGATGCCGGCCTGCTCGAAGACGTCGACGTTGAAGAACGCGGCCGTGGCGTTGCCGCCGGTGGGCAGGCCGTACAGCGTGTCATCGACGATGGCGTTGGTGAGCGAGAAGTCGGGATACGCCGAGCTGTCGAGCTGCTCGCTCACGGTCGACAGGTCGAGCAGGGCGCCGAGGTCGCCGTACTCCTGCGGCTTCGCGCCGCCGAGCGCGAAGACGTCCGGAGCGGTGTCGCCGCCGCCGGCGAAGTCCGTGGCGAGCCGGTTGAACAGGTCGTCGGGTGCGCCCACGGGCGTCTCGACGACGGTGATGTTGGGGTACTCCTCTTCGAAGAGGTCGATCACCTCGGCGAAGAGGCGTGCGCGATCGTCATCGCCCCACCAGGAGATCTCGAGTTCGATTTCCTCTTCGGGGTCGAAGCCGTCGCCGCCTCCGCCCGAACCGGAGCAACCGGAGAGGGCGAGTGCCGCGGCGGCCAGGGTTCCGACGGCCGCGCGCGAACGTGTCATACGCGTCATTGCGCCTCGATTCGTTTGTCATGGTGGCGAACCACCGTATTGCCGTTGGTCTGGACGGGCGAGGGGCCATCCGAGTCGAGCACGCGGTATCGGCTGGGAGAGCCAAGTAGTGAAACCGCTTGCACGGAAATTAGCATCGCCCGGAGCGGCTGTCAATATCAAGCCGTAGGCGGGTCCTTTTCCAGCTCGATTGCATAACGATAGGGTGAAATTGCGATTGTCCGTCCACAGTGACCTATGGCGGCGGCGAGCCGGCACGACGGCCGATCGCCGGAATCGGGCCGCACGCAGGGCCGCACGCAGCGCAACGAGGCGCGCACGAGCGTCGCGATCGCCGAGCCACCGCGCCGCGCCCCGCTCGTGACGCGAGACACAAATAGTCCCGACAAGTCGGGCGCAAAACGGCATCGTCGACCACCGTCCGCGTAGATCGTCGCGCTATGTCCCCCATATCTTTCAAGCGTTATCAATCGGCTACCGGAGCCTGTTTGACGATTCAAGAGATGCCGGTCATAATCTAGCGAGTTATGCAACCGCTTTCTGAATTTGTGGCGGAGCCGAGAGACGAGGAGGTCTCATGAGCAGTCTCGGCGAGCTGCGCAATTTGGCAGTGAGCAGACGCAAGGGCGGACCCCGCGTCAAGGAGAAGTACCCCGACAACAAGGCGGCCTACCTCTTCCTACTCCCCTGGCTCATCGGCCTGGCGGGACTCACGTTCGGGCCGATGATCGCGTCGCTCTACCTGTCCTTCACCGACTACAACCTGCTCCAGCCGCCCGTGTGGACCGGCCTGGACAACTTCACCGCCATGTTCGGCGACGGGCGGTTCTGGAACTCCTTCCGGGTCACCGTCATCTACGTGGTCGTCGGCGTGCCGATCCTGCTGGCCCTCGCGCTCGCGCTGGCGCTCCTGCTCGACAAGGGCATGCGGGGCCTGTCGTTCTACCGCTCCGTGTTCTACCTGCCGAGCCTCATGGGCGGCTCGGTCGCCATCGCGATCCTGTGGCGGCAGGTGTTCGGCAAGGACGGCCTCGTCAACGGCGTGCTCGCCTGGTTCGGCATCGACGGACCCGGCTGGATCGGCCACCCCGACTTCGCGCTCGGCACGCTCATCGCGCTGAACGTGTGGACCTTCGGCTCCCCGATGGTCATCTTCCTCGCCGGGCTCCGGCAGGTCCCGGACTCCTTCTACGAGGCCGCGTCGATCGACGGCGCCGGGCGCGTCCGCAAGTTCCGCTCGATCACGCTGCCGCTGCTGACCCCGATCATCTTCTTCAACATCGTGCTCCAGATCATCTTCGCCTTCCAGGCGTTCACACAGGCTTACGTCGTCTCCGGCGGCACCGGCGGGCCCGCCGACGCGACGATGTTCTACACCCTCCTGCTCTACAAGGAGGCGTTCAACGAGCTCGACATGGGCTACGCGTCCGCCATGGCGTGGTTCCTGGTGGTCGTGGTCGCCGCCTTCACCGCGTTCAACTTCTGGCTCTCGAAGTACTGGGTGTTCTATGACGACTAAAATCGAATCCCCCGTCGCCCTGCCCGCGTCCGCTCCGCCCAGGCGGCGGCGCCCCCGCTCCCGGTGGGGCGGGCTGCGATCGGCCGGCAGGCACGCGATGCTCATCGCGATGTCGGTGATCATGATCTATCCGCTGCTCTGGCTGCTCGTGTCGAGCTTCAAGCCCAACAGCGAGATCTTCCGCGATCTGAGCATCTTCACGACCGACCTCACGATCGAGAACTACGTCAACGGCTGGAACGATCTTCAGTTCCCGTTCGGCGTGTTCATCCTCAACTCCTCGATCATCGCCTTCGGCGCCATCGCGGGGAACCTGTTCTCGTGCACCCTCGCGGCGTACGCCTTCGCCCGGTTGCGCTTTCGCGGGCGCAAGCTGTTCTTCGCGATCATGCTCGGCTCGATCATGCTCCCGTTCCAGGTGCTGATGGTGCCGCAGTTCCTGATCTTCAAGGAGCTCGGCTGGCTGAACACCGTCCTGCCCCTCATCGCGCCGAAGTTCCTCGCGACCGAGGCGTTCTTCGTGTTCCTCATGGTGCAGTTCATCCGCAGCCTGCCGGAGGAGATCTACGAAGCCGCCCGCATCGACGGCGCGGGGCACTTCCGCTCCTTCGTGCAGATCACCCTGCCGCTCATCGTGCCGGCGCTCGCGACGACCGCGATCTTCACGTTCATCTGGACGTGGGGGGACTTCTTCGGGCCGCTGGTCTACCTGCGGCTTCCCGAGTCGTGGCCGGTCTCGCTGGCGCTGAAGGGCTTCCTCGACGCGCAGTCGAGTTCGGACTACGGATCGATGTTCGCCATGAGCGTCCTGTCGCTCCTGCCGATGTTCCTGGTATTCCTCATCGGTCAGAAGTTCCTGCTCAAGGGGATCTCGACGACCGGGATCAAGTGAGGACCGGCGCTCTCAGCCGATCGCCTCGGAGAGCCGGCCGGCGTGCGGCGCGAGTCCGCTCGTCATGGCCAGCACCGAGGTCGATCCGGCACCGTACGGCTCGCCGTGCCGGTCGAGGACGGTGGCGCCCGCTTCGCGGGCGATCACCACGCCGGCCGCGACGTCCCACAGGTTCGCCTGCGGGAGCATGGTGAGGTCCAGCCGGCCCGCGGCGATCCCGCACAGGTCCAGGGCCGCCGAGCCGATCATCCGGATGCGCTGAACGAGCGGGACGAGCTCGCCGATCAACCGCAGCCGCTCGGCGTTGTCGCGCTCGGCCCTGGCGCCGAGCGCGAAGTCGGGCAGCGAGACCAGCGCGTCGGCGAGCTCGTCCGTGGCCGAGCAGGCGATGGCCGAGCCGTTGAGGTTCGCGCCCTCGCCCGCCGCCGCGCTGTACCGCTCCCCCAGGCGCGGCGCGTGGACGACGCCCACGGCCGGGTCGCCGTGGTGGGTCAGCCCGAGCGAGACGCAGTACATCGGCAGGCCGTGGACGAAGTTGACCGTGCCGTCGATGGGGTCGAGGACCCATTGGAACTCCGAGCCGGTGTCGCCGGTGACGCCGCGTTCCTCCCCCAGCATCGGGATGTCGGGCGTGGCCTGGGCGAGAAAGTCACGGAGGCGGTCCTCGACCGCCAGGTCGAGGTCCGAGGCGAAGTCGCGGTCGCCCTTGCCGCTGAGCGTCCGGTCGGCGCCGAGTCCGGCCTCGATCACCTCGACGGCGAGGTCCACGGCGCGCTCGGCGGTCTTGAGGAATTCGGGAAGCTGACTCAATGTGGGCCCCTCGGCTGCACGGTTCGCGGTCTGACCTTGCGGAGCCTTCGCTCCACCGCCAAGGGTATGGCCCGCGCCGCATGCGCGCGCGCGAATGCGGCGCGGTCGTCGCCGACGTCACGGCGCGCCGCCGCCGGAACGCGAAGCGCGGCCGGGAACGGTGAGGACCCCGGCCGCGCGCTCCCTCCAATAAGGTCTAACGCTCCGCGGCGGACCGCCGCGGCTGGATCTGCAGTTTGCGGCCGGTGCCGGTGCGGAAGGCCTCGACGGCGGTCTCGTACTCGTCGAGCCCGAAGCGGTGGCTGATCATCACGTCGGGGTCGACCACGCGCTTGGCCATCAGGTCGACGGCCCGGCCGAAGCTGTGGAGCACGGCCATGGAGCCGACGATGTGGATCTCGTCCTTGTAGACGCGGAACGGCGAGAACGACGCGGTGGCGGCCTCCGGGGCGACGCCGAAGACCTGGAACGTCCCGCCCTTGCGGACCCGTCGCAGGCCGTCCTCGATCGCGGGGACCGCGCCGGTGCAGTCGATGACGACCTCCCAGCCCTCGGGCCGATCGAACTCGTCGGCGCTCGTGGCGGTCCGGTCGGCCGCCAACTGCTCGGCGACGGCCAGCCGATCGGCGTTGATGTCGACGACCGAGACGCTGGCCGCGCCGGCGAAGCGGGCCAGCTGCGCCATCATGAGACCCATCGTGCCGGCCCCGTAGACCAGGTAGTGCTCGCCGATCCGCCCGGGCAGCAGGTCGAAGCCGTGCACGGCGCACGAGAGCGGCTCGATCAGCGGGGCGTGGTCCAGCGACACCGATTCGGGCAGCCGGTAGCAGTTCGCGACCGGCGCGACGCAGAACTCGGCGGTCGCGCCGGGGCTGGCGATGACCCCGATGGCGTTGTAGCGCTCGCAGAGGTTCCCGTGCCCGATCTTGCAGTAGTGGCATTCGCCGCAGAACAGGTTCGGGTCGACCGCGACCCGGTCGCCGTCGGCGAACTCGGTGACGTCGCGGCCGGCGGCGACGACGGTCCCGGCGAACTCGTGGCCGGGCACGATCGGGTAGACCGAGCCCTCCAGGTCGCCGTCGATGACGTGGATGTCGGTGCCGCAGATGCCCGCCCCGGACACCGCGATGACGACCTCGCGCGGGCCCGGGCTCGGGTCCTCGACCGTGGTGGTCGTGATCCGGCCCGGGGCTTCGATGACTACCGCTCGCATTATTTGACAGCTCCCATGGTCAGGCCGCGCACCAGCCACTTCTGTGCGACCCAGCCGGCGAGGATCACCGGGAAGGCCGCCATCGTGGCGGCGGCGGACAGTCGGGCGAGGAACAGGCCCTCGCTGGTGATGAAGCCGGTCAGGAACACCGGCACGGTCGCGGCCCGAGTCGAGGTCAGGCTCACGGCGAAGAAGAACTCGTTCCACGCGAAGATGAAGCAGATCAGCGCCGTCGCCGCGAGCCCGGGCGCGATCATCGGCAGGATGATCTTCCGCATCTCGGTGAGGAAACCGGCCCCGTCGACCTTCGCGGCCTCCAGCACCGCGGCGGGCACCTCCAGCAGGAACGAGCGGATCATCCACACCGCGATCGGCAGGTTCATGGCGGTGTAGACCAGCGACAGCATCGTGGCGTTGTCGAGCACGCCGACGTTGTTGGCGATGATGTACAGCGGCAGGATGATCGCGGCCGGCGGCATGAACCGGGTCGAGATGAAGAAGAACAGCGAGTCCTTCCACTTCGGAATCGGCGCCAGCGACAGCGCGTAGGCCGCGGGCGTGGCCAGCACGATCACGAGGATCGTCGACCCGACCGACGCCATCAGCGAGTTGAGCAGGAACGGCGTGAACTCCCGTCCCAGGATCGCCTCGAACTGGTCGAGGGTCGGCTGGAAGAAGAACGTCGGCGGGTCGGTCGAGGCCTGCGCCTCCTGCTTGAACCCGGAGATGAACATCCACAGCACCGGGAAGAAGAACACCAGGGCCGCGGCCCAGGCCAGCAGCGCGACGCCGCTCGATCGCAGGGCCGGGCGCAGGCGGGAGCGCCGGCGCCGGGCGGGGGCGCGTTCGGTCGGGGCCGGTTCGGACTCGGCCGGGGCGGTCTCGTGCAAGGTCTCCACGGCGTCACCGCTCCTCTCGGAACATGCTCGCGAACAGTCGCAGCGCGAACGTGGCGATGATGATCGTCGCGATCACGACGACGACCCCGGCCGCGGCGGCCTCGCCGACCTCGAACGCGCGGAAGGTCCGCTGGTAGATGAAGTACGGCAGGTTCGTGGTGGCCTGGCCGGGCCCGCCCTGGGTGATCAGGTAGATCGGGTCGAAGGTCTGGACGATGAAGATCGACCCCAGCAGGATCGCCAGCTCGATGAACCGGCGCAACTGCGGGAAGGTGATGTTCCAGAACGTCTTGAACGGTCCGGCGCCGTCCATCTTGGCCGCCTCCAAGACCTCCGTGTCCTGGCTCTGCAGGCCGGCGAGGACGATGAGCATCATGAACGGCGTCCACTGCCACACCAGCATGAGGATCAGCGAGAACATCGGGTGTTCCGAGACCCAGTCGACGCGCTCGACGCCGAACGGCGACAGCGCCCAGTTCAGCATCCCGAACAGCGGGTTGAACATCGCGTGCTTCCAGATCAGCGCCGCGGCGGCGGGCATGACCAGGAACGGCGTGATCAGCAGCGTCCGGACGATCGACCGGCCCAGGAACTTCTGGTCCAAGAGCACCGCCAGGCCGATCGCGAGCATCATCGAGAAGACGACCACCGTGGCGGTCAGGAACACCGTGTTGAACACGGCGCCGCGGAACTGGGCGTCGCCCAGCACCTCGGCGTAGTTCCGGAATCCGGCGAAGGCGCTCTCGTCGGGCCGCAGCAGGTTGCGTTCCTGGAAGCTGTAGTAGATCGTCGCGACGAACGGCAGTTGCGTCAGCACGACTACCAGCAGCAGCGCCGGCAGCAGCGGACCGCGCCGCTTCCAGCGCTCGCCCGCCGGCAGCCGCTCGGGCTTCTTCGGGGCCCGGGGCCCGCGGCGCTCGCGCGCCGCGGGCGGGGCGTCAGTAGCGGTCATCGATCCCACTCAGTCCTTGTAGCCGCCGCTGACGGCGACCTCTTCGGCATACTGCTGGGCCTTCTCCAAGGCCTCATCGACGGTCTGGTTGCCGGCGATCGCCGCCGAGATCTCCTGGGCCACGCGCGTGCCGAGGTCCTGGAACTCCGGGATCGAGATGTACTGGACACCGGTCCAGTTCTGCTCGTACAGGCCCGGCTCGGTCACGTCGACGTTCTCGATCGCCTCCAGGGTCTGCGGGGCGAACGCGGCGGCCGCCTCCATGTACTCGGGGATCTCGTAGGTCGACTGGCGGCTGCCCGGCGGGACGCGGGTCCAGCCCAGCTCCTCGCCGACGAGGCGCATGTAGTCCTTGCCGGTCGCCCAGGCCATGAACTCCCAGGCCGCGTCCTTGTTCTGCGAGGACTCCGGGATCGCCAGGGACCACGCCCACAGCCAGCCCGAGCTCTCGGTCTCGACGACCGGGGCGGGCACGTAGGCCATCTTGCCGGCGGCGTCGCTGGAGTTCGGGTCCTCCAGGATGCTGGCGGCGACGGTCGCGTCGACCCACATCGCGGCGTTGCCCTGGCTGGTCGCGGTCAGGCACTCCGAGAAACCGGCGTTGGCCGCGCCCGGCTCACCGTACTGGCTCACCAGGTCCACGTAGAACTGCACGGCCTCTTTGGTCTCCGGGCTGGTCAGCTGGGCGTTCCAGTCCTCGTCGTACCAGCGCCCGCCGAAGGTGTGGATGACGGTGTTCAGCGGCGCGAGCACCTCGCCCCAGCCGGCCAGGCCGCGCAGGCAGATCCCCGCGACGTCGTTCTCGGGATCGTGGAGCTCGGCGGCCAGATCGGCGACCTCGGGCCATGTCGGGTTGTCCGGCATGGTGAGCCCGGCGGCCTCGAACAGGTCGGTGCGGTACATCAGGAACGACGACTCGCCGTAGAACGGCACCGCGTACAGGCCGTCCTCGTACGTGAGCGCCTCGCGCACGGGCGGCAGCAGGTCGTCGACGTCGTACTCCGGGTCGCTCGCGTAGTCGTCGAGCGGTGCCAGCCACTCGTTCTCGGCCCAGATCGGCGTCTCGTAGGTGCCGATCGTGACGATGTCGTACTGGCCCGAGCCGGTCGCTATGTCCTGCGTGACCTTGTCGCGCAGCTCGTTCTCGGGCAGGACCACGAACTGCACGTCGATGCCGGTCTCCTCCTCGAAGACCGAGGAGAGCTGCTCGATGTCCTGCATCTGGGGGTTGGCCACGGTGGCGATGGTGATCGACTCGCCGTCACCGTTGCTCCCGCCCGCGCCGGAGCATGCGCTCGCGGCCATGACCGCCGCCAGCGAGACCGCCAGCGCGACGTGTCGTTTTGCAGGGGTTTTCATCAGGACCTCCTCGTCCTTGACGCTCTCAGTGATGATGCGTCGCTTCCGTTGTGGGCAATTCCGTCGTTATGAAGATTGGCGCGCGGGGCGTCGCCCGCACGGTGGTCAGTGGCGTCGGTCGGGGGCGGGGACCTCGCCGGAGGCCCGCGGGATCAGGCGGACCGGGACGGAGGTCCAGCGGTAGGGCGTCGCGGGGTTCGCGAGCCGCTCGAACAGGTGGCCGGCGGCGTTGGTGCCGAGGGCCGCGGTGTCCTGCGCGATGACCGTGAGCGCCGGCCGCAGCAGGTCGGCCAGCTCCAGGTCGTCGAACGCGATGAACGCCGTCCTGTCGCGGATGCCGAGGTGTTGGAGCGCGTGGACCGCGCCGATCGTGATCAGGTTGTTGCCGCAGATGAGCGCGGTCGGGGCGGGGTCGAGGCCGAAGACCTCGACGGCGGCCCGGTAGGCCTGGTCGCTGTCGTGCAGGCCGGTGCGGACGTAGCGCTCGTCGGCGCCGTCGAGCTCGGCCATGCCCTCGCGGAAGCCTTCGAGCCGCTGTTCGGCGGTGTAGATCGTCTGCAGGTCGCCGAGGTAGGCGATGCGGGTGTGGCCGCGGGTTGCCAGATGGCGGACGGCGTCGGTCACGCCCGCGGCGTTCTCGGACACCACGTTGTCGGCGTCGATCCGGCGGCCGGGCCGGTCGACGAAGACCACGGGCATACCGCGGGCGCGTTCGGCGTGGAGATAGGACTGATCGTCGCCGTTGGGCACCACGATGAGGCCGTCGACGCGCCGGGAGGCGAACTCGCCGACGAGCTCGCGCTCGCGGGCGAGGACGCCGTCGCTGGAACCGACGAGGACGAGGTACTGCAGCTCGAGCGCGTAGTCCTGGATGACTCGGGTCAGGTTCGAGGCGAAGGGGTTCGCGAGATCCTCGACGATGAGGCCGATCGAGGAGGTGCGCTGGTCGCGGCGCCGGATGCTGCTGGCGATCGAGTTGCGCCGGTAGCCCAGTTCCGCGACCGCGGCGAGCACCCGGTCGCGGGTCTCGGGGCGGACGTTGGGCTCGTCGTTGAGGACGCGCGAGACGGTCTTGAACCCGACGCCGGCGCGTTCGGCGACGTCCTTGATCGTGGGCGCGCGCACCGGCTCGCTGCCTGGCGTGTTCTCGACCGGCGGCATGTCGTCCTCTCGACGCTGAGCTGGGCAGATACTGACCACGTTGTCGACAACGTTGTCAGTGTGGGGTGAGTATGCCATGCTTCATAGGCCCCCGTCAATCCCGACTCGCAACGTGGAGGAAAACCGGTGATCACCGTAGTTGGCGAAGCCCTACTGGACCTGGTCTCGGACGATGAGCCGCGCGACTTCGCGGCCCGCCCCGGCGGCAGTCCGGCCAATGTCGCCGTGGGTCTGGCGAGGCTCGACGACCGCGTCACCCTCGCCACGTGCCTCGGCGACGACCTGCCGGGCCGGCTCGTCGGCGATCACCTGCGCGACAGCGGCGTCACGGTCGAGCGACTGCCCGCCGCCACCGCCGCGACGAGCCTGGCCCTGGCCTCGATCGCCGAGGACGGCAGCGCTGACTACAGCTTCCACCTCGCCTGGGACCCCACGGCCGTGCCCGAGCTCGACCCGGACTGCCGATGCGTCCACACCGGATCGCTCGCCACGGCGCTCGAGCCGGGCGCCGCGGTCGTCGAAGGCGCGCTCGAACGGGCCCGGCGCCGGGGCGTGACCGTCTCCTATGACCCCAATATCCGACCGATCCTGCTGGGAGATCGCGAAGTCGAGCGGCGGCGCGTGGAGCGGCAGGTCTCCGGTTCGGACATCGTCAAAGCCAGCGCGGAGGATGTGGACTGGCTCTACCCCGGCGAGGACCCGCACGCCGTGGCCCGCAAATGGGTGAGCACCGGTCCGGCCCTGGTGGTGCTCACCCGGGACTCCGACGGCGCCTGCGCGCTCACCGCATCGACCGAGGCCGCGGTGACGGCCCGCCCGGTCACGGTGCGGGACACGGTCGGCGCGGGCGACGCCTTCACCGCCGGGCTGTTGGACGCCCTGCTGCGCGCGGATCTGCTCGGCGCGGTCCGGCGCGAGCGGCTCGCGGGCGTCGGCTCGGCCGAGCTCGCCGAGCTCATCGGCTTCGCCGCCTTGGTGGCGGCCAAGACGTGTGAGCGCACCGGCGCCAATCCGCCCACCCGCGCCGAGCTCGAGGCGTGATCGAGCCGATCACGGTTGAACGGACCCGAACTGGGGCATTCCGAGAGCCTTGCACTCAAGTTCCCGGAGGTGTTCGATGCGAGCCCTGTTCATTTCCATCGGTGTGGTCGCGGCCGTGCTCGTCGTCATCGGCCTCCTGATCGAGGCCCTGCAGTGGCTCTTGATCATCGGGCTGCTCGCCTTCCTCGCGGCGGTCATAGCCGGAGTGGTCCTCATCAGGCGGGAGATCGACAAGCCGTCCGATGTCACGCGTCGCGACTGAGCGGCGTCGGGCGCAGGATGCGGCGCAGGATCTCACCGCCCTGGAGGTCCTTCTCGACCCGCCACAGATAGCCCACCGGCGAGGCCCGGACCAGGCCGTCGCCGGCCGTCTTCCATGACCGGTACCAGCTGCCGACGCCGAGAGCGGCCCCCGCGGCGGCCACCACGGGCTGCCCGGTCGCCCATCCGGCGGCGAGCGCCGCGGCCGCGGGGAACTCGAACTTGATCGCGGCCGTGCCCAAGGCGGTGTCGACGCCGAGTCCGCGCATGGCGCGCCGCAGCTCGGTGAGCGGCCGTTCGACTCGCCTGGCGATCTCCTGCTCGAGATAGGACTCCACGACGGTCGCGTCCTTGACGCCCTGGATCTCGGTGGAGAGCGATGTCGCCGTGGCGGCGATGAGGTCGCGGAAGGCGTCGAGTTCGGAGCCGTAGCGCTTGCGGATCTCGACGATCCTGTCCACCCGGACCGTCGCCGGATCGGCGGGCACGGCGATCTGCAGGGCCAGCATCGCCAGTCGCTCGATCAGGTGCTCATCGCCGGCCGGTTCGGCGGTGTCTCGGCCCAGGAGGGCGTTCGCGAAGTGCTCGGCGTTCCAGTTCCCGACGGCTCCGTAGGCGGAGGCGTCGTCGGAGACCGGCGTCAGCCGCTCTTCGGCGGCCATGTGGTCGGCGAGCATGCACATGTACGCCCACGCGAAGTTGGGGTGCACCGCCGCGTAGTCGCCCCGGTCGTCGAGCACCGCCAGGCGGTGCTCTTCGAGGGACCGCAGGAGCTCGGGGCCGACCTTCGTGCGGTGCAGGCCGATGAGGCGACCGAACGAGGCCTCGTCGGGGCGGGCCAGCGGCTTCGGCCAGCGCCGCGCGGGGTGCTCCATGGACACGGACTCGTCCAGGTCGGGAAAGTAGTATTCGACGTGCTCGGCCCCCGCGCTCGAGGCGCCTCCCACGATCCGCACGACGCTCCTGGGGATGCGGTAGCGGTTGCGGATCTGGGAGCCGTCGCGGTCCAGTGCCGCCAGGGCGGCGCGCTGGGTCCGCTCGAGCACTCCGACGCCGGGACCGAGATCGAGCACGAAGTCGAGCTCGTCTCGCAGCACCCGCGCGTCGCGATTGCCCGCGTCGGCGTACCCCAGGGGTGCGATGCGCGCCATCCGCGGCCAGTACAGGGCGGCCACCTTGAGCCAGCCTCGGTCGTGGAAGTGCGTGTAGGGGTAGTACAGCCCGATCGGAGCCACCATCCGGCCATTGTGACAGCCGCGCGCCACGTCCCTCCGGCCTTGCCCCCGTGCTGCTCATGTGGTGGGCAGGAAGACCCGCATCGCCGAGCTCCCCCGCTGCGCCCAGCGGTGGTAGGGCACGAGCCGTATGTCCCTCCAGTCCGGACCGTCCCCGCTCGGCGCCGGACGTGAGGCCTCGAACGGCGGTCGCCCTGGAGCGGCCTTCTGCTCGGGGGCCGCGGCCATTCGCGCGACCGCGCCGTCGCCTTCGGCTCGCGGTGTGCGCTCCGGATCGATGCGGAGGCGTTCGATGGGCCAGTCCGCGGGCAGATCGACGGCCTCGGCGCACAGCACCAGCGGTCCGCGTTCGACGGCGACGCATCCGCGCACGGCGTCGATGCGGTCGTCGGGCCAGGTCAGGCGGGGAGCGATGGGCAGTTCGAGGGTGATGACCGCGCCGGGTTCGAGGCGGCCGCGCACCGGCGCCCAGCCGGGCTCGACGGCGTGTTCGCCGGCGCCGTCGCTCAGTGCGGCGCCGTTCGCCCAGTGCGGCACCCGCAGCCGCAGTCCGACCGCGCGGTCGGGTGCCTCGATGACCTCGATGCGGACGGTGCCGTCGTGGGGGTATTCGGT
Organism: Glycomyces tarimensis; assembly: GCF_054776215.1. Classification (NCBI taxonomy): domain Bacteria; kingdom Bacillati; phylum Actinomycetota; class Actinomycetes; order Glycomycetales; family Glycomycetaceae; genus Glycomyces; species Glycomyces tarimensis. The sequence continues at coordinate 79,222 of NZ_BAAHCB010000015.1, read as the reverse complement.
CGCGATGCGCAGGGCGAGCGCTCCCCCGGAGTCGAGCGCCACGCGCATCTCGCCGGGCGCGTACTGCAGCAGGGAGACGGTGTCGTCCTCGACCGAGGCGGCGTACGTCTGCCAGGAGGCGAGGGTGCGGGCGAGGTTCGTCGGGCAGCACGAGACGTCGAACCAGGGCGCGCGCACGCCTCCTTCGGCGCGCGGGTTCACCTCGCCGGGCCGAACGTCGGCGGCGGCGGTGCGCTGGTGGAGTGGGTTGGCGTAGAAGAAGGTCCGTCCGTCCTCGCTGGGCGAGACGGCGATGACGTTGTAGCAGGTGCGCTCGATGAGGTCGGCGTACCGCACGTCGCCGGTGGCGAGGTGGAGGCGCCACGAGACCATGACCGAGGCGATCCCGGCGCAGGTCTCGCAGTAGGCGCGGTCGGGCGGCAGCTCCCAGTCCTCGCCGAACCCCTCGTCCTGGTGGCGCGAGCCCATGCCGCCGGTCAGGTAGGTGCGGCGCTCCACCGTTCGCGACCACTGCCGTTCGACCGCTTCGAGCAGGGAGGCGTCGCCGGTGTCGACGGCGACGTCGACCGCGCCGGCCGCCAGGTACAGGGCGCGCACCGCGTGGCCGCGCCACACCTCGGCCTCGCGCACGGGGACGTCGTCCTGGAAGTACGAGGCGTCCAGCAGCGCGATGGGTTCGAGGGTGCCGCGCCCGCGCCGTTCGAGGAACAGCCGCGCCTGCTCGGTGTAGCGCGGCTCGCCGAGCACGCGGCCGAGTTCGGCGAGGCCGAGCTCGATCTCGGGGTGCCCGCAGATGCCGGCGCGCCCGTCCGGTCCGAACTCGCGGCACACGTGGTCGGCCGCCCGGCGGGCGACCTCGACGAGCTTGTCCGGCCCGACGGTCCTCATGCGGGCCACGGCCGCCTGGAGCAGGTGGCCGGTGCAGTACAGCTCGTGCCCGGAGGAGAGGTCCGTGTAACGCCCGGCCTGACCGCGGTGCCCGTAGCAGGTGTTGAGGTAGCCGTCGTCGTCTTGGGCGGCGGCGATCCGGTCGGTGAGCGCCTCGAGCGTCTCGTTGGCCCAGGCGTCGCCGGTGCGGCCGTACTCCCAGGCGAGGGCCTCGGCGAGCTTGTAGAGCTCCGAGTCGGAGAACTGCCAGCCGGGCCGCGGCCGGTCCGTGTCGCCGTCGGCGACGCGGTCGAAGTTCGCGATCCATCCGAGGCGTTCCATCCACTCCAGGCAGTGGCGCAGGGTGGCCTCGGCGTTCGTCGACTGGAGTCCGCCCCAGAACCCGCCGGTCAGGCGCAGTTCGTCCAGGCCGATGCCGCGGCGCTCGCCTCGGATCGGGGCGACGGGTACGGGGCGGGTGGAGGCGTGGGGTTCCAACATTCAGTCCTTCACGGCGCCGGCGGTCACGCCCGCGGCCACATAGCGTTGGGCGACGACCAGGAGGATCGCCGCGGGGAGGGAGGCCACCACGGCGGTGGCCATGATCGCGTTCCACTGGGTGGTGTTGTTGCCGATGTACTGGTAGATGCCGAGGGTGATCGGGACGAACTCGCCCGAGCGGTCGAGCGTCGAGGCGAAGATGAAGTCCGACCACGCCCACAGGAAGGCGAACAGGGACACGGTGATGGTGGAGTTCCGGCTCACCGGCAGCACGACCTTGGTGAAGGTGCGCCACGGTCCGGCGCCGTCGATGCGCGAGGCCTGGATGAGCTCGCGCGGGATGCCGGCCATGAACGTGGTGTAGAGCAGGACGCCGAACGGGACGGCGATGGTCGAGTCGGCCACGATCAGGCCCCACACGGTGTTGAGCAGGCCGAGGCGGACGTAGATCGCGTAGAAGCCCATCGCCATCACGACCGCGGGGATCATCTGGGCGACCAGCAGCAGGAAGCTGAGTCCGCGTCCGCCGCGCAGGTTGAGGATCGCCAGCGCGTAGCCGGCCGGAGCGGCGATCACGACGGTGAGCACGACGCAGCCGAAGCCGACGAGCAGGCTCGTGCCGAGCGACGGCAGCTGCTGCGACAGGGCGGCGGAGTAGCCGTCGAAGGTCGGGTCGGTCGGGAACAGGCTCGGGTCCGATCGGCGCAGGTCGCCGGTGCGGGTCAGCGACACGTTCACCATCCAGTAGACGGGGAACAGCATGAGCGCGGCGAACACCACGCCGAGTACGGTCTTCCACCAGGGCCGTGCGGTCATGACTTCTCCCAGGTGCGCTGCATGCGCAGGTGCACGAATCCGAACACGAGCGCGACGACGATGAGCAGGTTGCCGATGGCGGCGGCCGGCGAGAAGTCCGGTTGTCCGGTGCCGAAGGCCTCACGGTAGGACCACACCGAGAGTGTGAGCGAGGCGTCGCCCGGGCCGCCGGTGGTCATGATCCAGATGACGTCGACGACCTTGAGCGTGTAGATGAATCCGAGCAGCAGCGTGATGGCCGAGACCCCGCGCAGCAGCGGGAAGGTGATGCGCCAGAACTGCTGGCTTGCGCTCGCGCCGTCCAGTGAGGCCGCCTCGTAGAGCTCGCCGGGAACCTGCTGGAGGCCGGCGTGCAGGATGACCAGGTTGAACGGGATGCCGAGCCAGATGTTCGCGATGATCACGGCGGTGAGCGCGGTGTCCGGGGAGGTGAGCCAGTTGATCTGCTCGCCGCCGAAGGCTTCGATGGCCGAGTTGACGATGCCGTTCTCGCTGTTGAGCATCCACGCCCACGTCGAGGACGAGACGATGAGCGGCAGGAGCCACGGCACGAGGAACAGCGCGCGCAGCACGCCCGAGAGGCGGAAGTTCGAGTGGAAGAACACCGCCAGCGCCAGACCGATCGCGTACTGGAAGGCGATCGAGACGAGCGTGAACAGGGCGGTGTTGAGCAGGGCGGGTCCGAAGGAGTTCGAGGCGAACACCTCGGCGTACTTCTCGAATCCCACGAAGTCCGGATCGCCTTGGACGAAGGCCCGCACCGTGTAGTCGTGGACGCTCAGCTCGATATTGCGCCACAGCGGGTAGGCGTAGAACACCGCGAGGTAGGCGAGCAGCGGCGCGGCGAAGCCGATCGCGGTCCATTGCCGCGCGGTGCCGGCGGGCTTGCGGCGGCGCGCGG
>NZ_BAAHCB010000015.1:43504-76113 GCF_054776215.1 Glycomyces tarimensis | reverse complement strand
GAGCTCCCGCCGCACCGCCGTGGGACGCACGTCCGGTCTTGTCGACCGAGGTCGTGGTCATCTTGCGATCACTCCAGTCAGCTGGTCGCCGCGGCCGCGTCGATCTGCGCCTGCTCCAGGGCCTCGGCCGGTGTGGCCGAACCGGACAGCGCGTTCTGCACCGCGGTCCACAGCGCCTCGGAGATCTTCGGGTAGTCGGTGCCGAGGTTGTCGCTGGTGCGGCCCTTGGCTTCTCGGACGGCCTCGACCCACGGTTCGAGCTCGGGCCGGGCCTCCAGGAGAGCGGCCTGGCCGTCGGCGGTCGGCGGAATGTAGTAGGCGAAGGTCGTCGCCGTCTCGACGAAGCCCTCGGGCGTGGTCATGCACTCCACGATCTGGCGGGTGACGTCGTAGCGCTCCGGCTCGGATTGGACGGGGGCGATGATGAACTCGCCGCCCGTGGGCGCCGGCGCGGCGCCGCCGTCCATGGCCGGGATCTGGATGACGCCGGTCGCGAAGCCGGCCTCGGCGGCGCTGTTGACCTGCCAGGTGCCGTTGACGGCGAAGCCGAACTCGCCGGTGAGGAATTCCTCCCAGGTGGTGTTCTGGGAGTTGGTGAGCACCGAATTGGGGGCGTATCCGGACTCCAGCCAGCCGGTCCACAGCTCGAGCGCGGCGACGGCCTCGGGCGAGTCGAGCTCGCGCAGGTCGGCCCCGGCGCCCCAGAACCACGGGAGGAACTGGAAGGAGCCTTCCTCGGTGCCGATGCCGGCGAAGGTGATGCCCTTGCCGCCGTTATCGGTAACTTGGCCGAGAGCGGCCGTCAGCGAGTCCCAGTCGGTGACCGAGGCGGGGTCCACTCCGGCGGCCTCGAGGATCTCGGCGTTGTAGTAGATCGCCAGCGTGTTGGCCCCGATCGGAATGCCGTAGGTCTTGTCGTCCAGGACCCCGGGGGCCAGGAGGTTCTCGTCGACGCCGGTCACGTCGAGCCCGAGCTCGTCCATCGTGGTCAGCATGTCCGTCTCGGCGAGTGTGGACACCGCCGGGTTGTCGAGCAGGATGATGTCGGGGCTGGTGCCCTCCTGGGCTGCCAGCAGCGCCTGGTTGGTCAGCGCCGTGGTGTCCGAGGCGGTGCGCTCGATCGTCACGCCGGCCTCCTCACCGCAGGCGTCGACGCGCTCGGCCCACTCGGAGTCGGCGGCGTGCTGCGGGTACGGGTCCCACCAGGTGTAGGTGTCGCCGCTCGCCGCGTCGTCGTCCGACGAGCACGCGGCGGCCAGCGCGAGCGAGGCCGCGGCGAGGCCCGCGGCGGCGGGCCGCGCGAGCGAGGTGAACCTGTGGTGCTTCATTGCTTGTTCCTCCTTGAACAGGGGTCCCGGCCGACGGCGTCGACGGTCGGGTCGTAGGCGTCGTCAGTGACGACTTCGTGGCGGGGCGGCGGTGCTGCCCCGATCCACCAGTTCGGGTGAGACGAACCGCACGACGTGCGGCGCGCCTTCGGATTCGCGCTGCTCGATGCGGCGCACGAGCTGGCGCACGGCCATGCGCCCGAGCCGGTCGGGCGCGCTCTCGATCGCGGAGTACGGCAGCGAGAAGGTGCGGGCGAACTCGTCGGAGTAGCGGCCGACGACCGAGAGCTCACCGGGCGCGGACAGGTGGCGCTCGTGCAGCACCGTCGGGAGGGCCGCCGCGGCGGCCTCGTTGTTGAGCAGCAGCCCCGTGGCGTCCGGGTGGGAGTCGAGCAGGGCGTGCAGCCGGCGTCCGATCTCGGGTTGAGCGGAGGGGCCGTGGGCGGCGTGGAGGGTGATGCCGCAGGCGTCGGCGGTCTCGCGCGCCGCGTTCTGGAGGCGCCAGACGTAGGCGCCGCCGCGTTCGATGACGTGCTCGGGCTGCGAGACGAGGATGAGTTCGCGGTGCCCGAGCGCGTGCAGGTGCTCGACCATGAGCCGGCCCGACTCCTCGAAGTCGAGGTCGAAGACGTCGACGCCGGTGCAGTCGCCCGGGAGTCCGACGAGGGCGCCGGGCTGGCGAGCGGCGCGCAGGACGGGCAGTCGGTCGTCGTCCTCGGCGACGTTGAGCAGCACGATGCCGTCGACCATGCGCGAGTCGGTGATGCGTTTGAGGGCGCTGGGTCCGTCCGGGTCCGAGCTGAGCAGGACGTCGTAGCCGAGGTCCCGCGCGGTGTTCGTGACGCCCTGGATGTACTGGAGCATGGCCGGGGCGAACTCGTCGGGCAGGAATTGCGCGAGCAGGCCGATCACCCTGGTCTGCGAGGTGGCCAGCGCTCGTGCTCCGGCGTTGGGCGTGTAGCCGAGTTCCCTCGCCGCCCGTTCGACCCGTTCGCGCACGGCGTCGGAGATGGCGCGCTTGCCGCTGAGGGCGTAGGAGGCGGTGGACCGTGCCACGCCCGCCACGCGGGCGACGTCCCCGATGGTGACCATGCACACTCCTCCTCGGCTGAATTTGTCGAACCGGTTCGAAACCTAACACACCGCGAATGGCGACGCAACTTCGCTATCCAGGTCCTCTAGCAGGCGATCGGCTTCCAAACATTGACATGCTTGCATTGAACGGCGTTCGAAACTAGTGTCAGCAGCCAATCAGAACGTCGAACCGGTTCAACACCGGAATGAGGAGATCACATGCGACTCACTGCTAGACGGGCGTGCTCGCGCCTCGCCGCCCTGGGCTTGGCGCTCGGCATCGCCGTGGTGGGGCCCCCCGCCCCCGCCGATGCCGCCGGCCTGACCCTCACCGTCGACGTCGGCCAGGTCGTCCGGCCGGCGACGCAGGTCGCCTCCGGCGGCCTGTACGGCGTCGCCTCCGATTCCCAGCCGACCACCGACATGCTGCTGCCGCTGAACCCGACCAGCTTCACTCAGCCCGCGCCGGGCACCACCCACCTCGGCAACGGCGCGACCGAGCCGTGCTGCGACTCGCTCGACGTCGCGGACAACCTCACGCGCGCCGGGGCCCAGCAGTTCATCCGCATGCCCGACATCTACCCGAGCTTCCCCTACCAGTGGCAGGGCTGGGCCGACTGGGAGCAGAAGGTCACCACGATGGTGAACGACCGGCTGGAGGCCACCGGCACCACCAATATCCACGGCTGGGAGCTGTGGAACGAGCCCGACTGGACCTGGGACACCCAGGCGGCCGGATCCTTCAACGAGGGATGGACGCGCACCTACCGCCTGGTGCGTTCACTCGACTCGGTCACCCCCATCGTCGGACCGAGCGACGCGGTCTACGACCACGACCGGATGCTCTCGTTCATGCGGCACGCCCGCGACACCGACACGCTGCCCGATGTAATCGTCTGGCACGAGCTCGACGACATGAACTGGGACGCGTTCGACGACCACGTAGCCGACTACCGGGCGATCGAGCGCTCACTGGGGATCTCGCCGCGCCCGATCGCGATCAACGAGTACAACAGCTACAACCAGATGGACATCCCGAGCGTCGCGCTGCACTGGATGAGCGTCTTCGAGCGGCACGGCGCACGCGAGGCGCACCGGGCCTACTGGTTCGAGGCCGGCACCTTCGACGGGCTGTTCACGCTCGACAACCGGCCGACCGCCTCGTACTGGCTCTACCGCTGGTACGGCGCCATGACCGGCAACATCGTGGAGACGACGCCGAACAGCTGGCTCGACGGCGTGGCGTCCTACGACTCCAGCCGGCAGATCGTCAACGTCGTCTTCGGCGGCGACTGGGGCGACAACACCGTCAACGTCACCGGGCTCGGTTCCTTCGGCTCCTCGGTCCGCGTGCAGGTCCTGTCGACTCCCGGTTCGGGCAGGCACACGCACGTGGCGGCGCCCACCGTCGTGTCCGACACGACGATGCCGGTGGCGAACGGGCAGATCTCGGTGCCGGTGAACGGCATGGACGCCGAGGGCGCGTACCAGCTGCTCGTCACCCCGGCGGGCGGGCCGACCACGTCCTGGCAGCAGGTCTACGAGGCCGAGAACGCCACGGTCGTCAACGCCCAGACCCGGTCCTCCGAAGGGGCGTCGAACGGCTACTACGTGGGCGGCATCGACGGGGACGCCGACATGCGGTCGGACTCCTTCGTGGACTTCACCGTGAACGTCCCGCAGGCACGCGCCTACTCGATGACGATCCGGTACGCCAACGGCACCGGGGCGACCTCGACGCACGGCCTGGCCTACAACGGCACCGCCTGGTCCACGGTCTCCTATCCCCCGACCTCGGGATGGGGGCAGTTCGCCACCACCACCGTGACGGTGAACCTCGAGGCGGGCTACAACGTTATCCGACTGGCCAAGGGCTCGCCGTACTTCGACGGCGGCACCGGTTACGCCGAACTCGACAGCATCACCTTGAACTGACCGTCCCGACCGCCCCGGCCGCGGTGCGGCCGGGGCGGCCGACCGTTCCCGTCCGAACTCCGGCCCTTTTTCGCAACCTTTGGTTGCATGAAGGCCCCATGAGTGCTACCGTCATATGCAACCAATGGTTGCTATATCGAGGAGGACTCATGGAGTACGTGAGCATCGAGCGCGAGATCCACGTCGAGGCGACGCCCGAAGTGGTGTTCGCGGTGGTCAGCCGGCCCGAGCACATCAAGCAGTGGTGGCAGGCCGAGACCGCCATCGAGCCGACGGCCGGTTCCGAGAGCGAGCTGGTGTGGGGCGGTGAGGGCGACCCCGACGCCAAGGGCGTCCCCATCACCGTCGTCGCCGCCGAACCGCCCAAGCGGTTCATCTTCCGCTGGACGCATCCCCGAGGGGAGGCCGCGGCCGAGGGCAACTCCCTGCTGGTGACCTTCGAGCTCGTCCCCTCTGACGCGGGGACGCTGCTCAAGCTCACCGAGACCGGGTTCCGCGAGCGGGACTGGGATCTGGCGAAGCTGGAGCACGAGTACAGCGAGCACGTGAACGGCTGGGACCGGTTCGTGCCCGCCATCCGCGAGCACGCCGAACGGGTGGCATCGCGGCGATGAGCGAACCGATCGACGACGACCTCTGGTCGGCGATCGGGGATCCGACCAGGCGTCGCATGCTCGACCTATTGCTGGCGACCGGGACCGGGACCGCCACCTCGCTCAGCGAGCGCCTGCCGGTGACGCGGCAGGCCGTGGCCAAGCACCTCGGCGTACTGGATCGCGTCGGCCTGGTCGAGGCGACCACGGCCGGGCGCGAGAAGCGCTACCGCGTCGACGAGACCCGGCTCGAACTCGCCGTCGCTCAGCTCAACGACGTGGGCAGCACATGGGACGCGAGGCTGCGGCGCATCAAGCAGATCGCCGAAGCCATCGAGCAGAGCAAGTGAACGATCGTCGGCCGCGAGCGCGGCCGAGCGGACAGAAGGGGAACATCATGGTGGCCATCCTGCACCGAGTGGGGATCACGGCGCCGCGCGAAGCGGTCTTCGCGGCGCTGACCGAGATCGAGGGCCTGAAGGGCTGGTGGACCGAGGAGACCAGCGGTGACGCGCGGCTCGACGGCGTGGTGGCCTTCCGCTTCCCGCAGGGCGGCTTCGACATGAAGGTGCTCGAGGCCGAGAAGGGCGAGCGCGTGGTCTGGAACGTCGTGGACGGCCCCGAGGAATGGGTCGGCACCCGGGTCGACTGGGAACTGCGGACCGAGGGCGACTACACCATCGTCCTGTTCACCCACCAGGGGTGGGCCGAGCCGGTGGAGTTCATGCACCACTGCAGCACCAAGTGGGCGACGTACCTGATGAGCCTGAAATCGCTGCTGGAGACCGGCAAGGGCGCGCCGTCGCCGAACGACGTCCGCGTCGACGACTGGGACTGACGAGCGGGCTCGGCCCCGGCGGCACGAAGGTGCCGCCGGGGGGTGCAGGCGGAAGGGGATGGTATGTCTGGCACACGGTGCCGAGACTATGACGGTTTCGACCCGAGCCCGGCGAGCAGTGCCGCGACCGTCTCGGCGACGCCGTCGGCTCGGTGGTGACCGCACCGGGCGGTCGCGGCCGCGACCGCCTCGGGATGGGCGTTGGCCACGGCGTACGACCGGCCCGCCCAGGCGAGCATCGGCACGTCGTTGGGGGCGTCGCCGAACGCGATGACGTCGGCGGCGCCGATATCGCGGGCGGCGCACCAGGATTCGAGCGTCGCGGCCTTCGAGACCCCGGCGGCGCTGATCTCCACCAGGCCCGAGCCGCCCGAATGCGACAGCTCCACTCCGGAGAGTCCGGCCGCCCTGGCGACCGCGAGGAGCTCGTCCGCGTGGCCCTGCGCGTCGTGGACCAGCAGCTTCACGATCTGGCTCGCGGCGGCGAGGACCTCGCCGAGCGTGCCGGCGAAGACCCGGCGGTCGCCGACGGCATCGGTCCTGGCGTAGCCGGGCTCGGCGACGACCTCCAGACCGGTCTCGACGGCGAAGCGCAGACTCGGCCGAACCGCTCGCAGGGTCTTCGCGACCGCGGCGGCCGTCTCGGGCGCGAGGGTGCGGGTAGCGATGACGTCGCGCGCGGCGGGGTCGTACACGATCGCGCCGTTCGAGCAGATCGCCGCGTCGAGTGCCGCCGACAGCGACGCCCACTCGTCGAACACCCTCGGCGGCCTGGCCGTCACGGCCACCACCGCGACGCCCAGCTCGCGCGCGGCGTGCAGGACACGCCGGGTCCGCTCGGTGAGCGCCCCGTGCTCATCGAGCAAGGTGCCGTCCAGGTCGCTCGCGATGACCTTCACCGCATCGGCGGCATCGGGCCGGGCCTCGGAGCGCGAAGACCGCTGCCCGCCCATGCCATGACCGCTCCCACCGGTGCCGGCGCCAGGCAAGCCAGCGCCGCTCCGGCCCCTCCGGACTGCTGAGGCGGCTGATCGGGATCATGAGGACCGGGTGGGCTCATGGCGCTCCTTTGAGGATGGCCGGACGAGGACCGGCCTGTTGGCGGTCAACTGTAAGGAGGCCGTGCAAGCTCGCGCTCGGTGCGGAGCGGGCGTCAGGCGCCCAGCGGGTCCGCTTCGTTCACCTGGTGCGCTTCCAGCAGGGCTTCGACGATCTGTGCGACGCCGTCCTCGTCGTTGGCGCCGGTCCGGCGATCGGCCGCTTCCAAGGCGTCGGCCTGTGCGCCGGCCATCGCGTAGGAGGTCCCGGCCCAGGCGAGCATCGGGACGTCGTTGGGCATGTCGCCGAAGGCGATCACCGACTCCGCCGAGATTCCTCGCTCGGCGCACCAGGCGGCCAGCGCGTCGCCCTTGTTCGCCCCCACGGCGTTGTACTCCAGGACCGGGTAGCTCCCCCAGTGCCAGCGGACCAGTCCGGGGACGTCGATCCGCTCGGTGAGCTCGAGCATGCGTGCCGCCCCGGCCGCCCGGTCGACCAGCCGGTACTCGACGATGTCGGCACAGCGTTCCAGCGCCTCGTCGAGCGATGCCACGCGGTACCAGGGGTCGTCGTAGTGCGGCGATCGCGGGATCTGGCCCGGCTGGGCGAACACCTCGTGGCCGGTCTCGATCGCGAAGACCGCCTCGGGAAGGACGCTCATCAGTCGCCGGTGCAGCTCGCGGACGGTGTCGGCGGGTATGGTGCGGCGCAGTTCCACGGTGCCGTCGGCCGGATGGTAGGTCTCCGCGCCGTTGTTGCAGATGGCGGCGTCGATGACGGAGACCAGACCCGGGATGGCCGCGACGCCCCGCGGCGTCCGGGCGGTCACGGCCACGACCCGGAGGCCGCGCGTCCGCGCGGCGAGCAGTGCCTTCCGGTTTCGTTCGGACAACTGGCGCCGCCCGTTGAGGAGTGTGCCGTCGAGGTCGGTGGCGATCACTTCGAGCTCCTGCATGACCCCAGTGTCCGGCCGTCGGCCGAGGGGCGCAATGGGTTTAGGCCGTAGCGGATCATGAATCGAGAAGCGCCGGACGCCGCGCCGCGCATAGCGTTCTCGCCATGGACATCACCATTCACGCGAGCTTCCTGCCGCACAGCGATCCGGACGCCTCACTGGCCTTCTACCGCGACACGCTCGGCTTCGAGGTCCGAGCCGACGTCGGTGGCGACGGGCTGCGCTGGATCACGGTCGGTCCGGTCGGACAGCCCGAGACGTCCGTCGTCCTGGAGCCGCCGGTGGCCGATCCGGGCGTCACCGACCACGAGCGCCGCATGGTCGTCGAGATGATGGCCAAAGGCACCTACGCCGGCGTCCTGCTGGCCACCGACGATCTCGAAGGGCTGTTCGGGCGCCTAGAGGCCATGGGCGCCGAGATCGTCCAGGAGCCCACCGAACAGGACTACGGCGTCCGCGACTGCGCCGTCCGCGATCCCGCGGGCAATCTGCTCCGCATCCGGCAGCGCCGCTGAACGCCCGCCGGCTCCGGTCAGGATTCGAGAAGCGCCGGACTCCCAACCGCGATTAGCGTGGCCGACAGATCACCACTTCCGCATCTCAGGAGGCAGACATGACGTTCTCACTCGACGTGGCGACACTCGGAGTGCCGGACGCGCGGGCCGCACACGCGTTCTATTCTTCCGCGTTCTCCCCCGCCGTCACCGACCACGGCCAGTTCGTGGACCTCGACATGCACGGGACCGGACATGTCGGCCTGTACGGGAGCGAGCCGCTCGCGGCGGAGGCGGGCGCCGAACCCGCGACTTCGGGATTCCGCGGCTACATGATGTCATCGATCGTCGAGCAGCCGAGCGAGGTCGAAGCCCTCCTGGACGCCGCGGTCGCGAACGGGGCAACGGTCCTCAAGCCCGCGAAGAAGGGCTTCTTCGGCGGCTTCTCCGCGGTCTACCGGGCGCCGGACGGCGCCATCTGGAAGCTGGCCTCGCCCAACAAGAAGGACAGCGGCCCGGCGGGGGATCCGCCCGTGCCGACCGAGACCGCGGTCTTCCTCGGCGTCGCCGACGCGAAGGCGTCCAAGGGCTTCTACGAGGCCCTGGGCATGAAGACGGACCGGGACTACGGCAGCAAGTTCGTCGACTTCGCCCTGGAACCGGGGGCGTGCAGACTGGGCCTGCTGCCGCGCGATCTCCTCGCGAAGGACGCGGGCGTCGGCGAGGACGGCGACGGCTTCCGCGCGGTGGTCCTCCACCGCAGGGCCGGCTCGCCCGAGGAGGTCGACGCCCTCATGGCGGCGGCGGTCGCCGCCGGCGCCCGCACCGCCGTCCCGGCGGCGGGGACCGACTGGGGCGGCTACTCCGGGCACTTCGCCGACCCGGACGGCTTCCTGTGGAAGGTGGCCTCCGCGTGAGGAGCGGGACCCCTCGGCCGGATCGCTCCGGCTGAGGGGTCCCGCTCGCCGTCCGGTGTTAGGCTGGCGGCGTCGCGCATCGGATTCGACTCGGCCCCAAGGGCCACTGTGGACGCCATATGAAGCTTGATCGGCAAGAGGCACTCGCGGAGTGCTCACTGCTCCTGCTCGACTTCGACGGGCCGCTGTGTGCGCTCTTCTCCGGATACCCGTCCGGGGCCATCGCCGCCAAGATGATCGAGATCGTGCGGGGGATCGATCCGAGACTCGCCAACGAGATGGCCGGCGAGACCAGCCCGATGGCGGTCCTGCTCACCGTCGCCGAGAACCTGCCGAAGAAGACGGTCGACCGGATGGACGAGTTCCTGTGCGCCGAGGAGATGCGCGCGGTCGACTCGGCGGCGGCGACCCCTGGCGTCGCGGAGCTCATGGAGGCCTCGCGCCGCGAGGGCCGGACGATCGGCATCGTCAGCAACAACTGCCCGCGGGCCATCGCCAAGTACCTGAACCGGGAGGGGCTCGACGCCCACGTCTCGATAGTCGTCGGCAGGCCGTACGGGCGGCCGAGGCGGATGAAGCCCGACCCGTATCTGATCCGCCAGGCCCTCGGATACGCGGGCGTCGACGCGGCCCGGGCCTGCTTCATCGGCGACTCCGTGACCGATATCGAGGCCGGGAACGCCGTCGGCGTGGCGACCATCGGTTTCGCCAACGAGACCGGCAAGGGCGAGCGTCTGCGCAAGGCCGGTGCGGGCCTGGTCGTGACCGAGTTCTAGGGCCTCTGCCATGCACGGTCCTCTGGCTCTGTCAGCGGGGAACGTGCACTTCCCACCCGGCGCGGTCGGTGTCGCCCGCCCAATCTTTGGCGTGCTTCGGGGCAGGGTCCTCGTCTCAGTCCTGCATGGTCCGGTCGAATTCAGCCTGGCTCTCCGCAAAAGAGCCAAAGTACTTCAGGCACTGCTCCGAAAGCAGTGCCGAGGCGGCATGGTGGTCATATTGAAGAACCGGTAGGACTCCTCGACCGCGAAGGCGACCACTGCCTCGGGGGGCCTCCGAGGTGGAGGTGGAGCTCCCGCCCTCGGCGGGCTCGCTGCCGTCCCCGCATCCGGGCAGTCGGCTCACACCCACCAGGATGGCAGCAACGCCTGCGGGCGCTGCCGGGTCGGTCGTGGAAACCTTGCGCTCCAGGATGTTCCTTCCAAGAGGGAACGCGAGGGAGTAGACAGTTTCTGGCCCCTGGTGTGTCCGCTGCTGTCGTCATCGGCGTCAAAACGGCCTACGACCGTCGAGGTGCCGGTTGCACTTCACGAATTCTGAGTCCGTGCGCACCGATCACCGTCCTCGATCTCTTGGCCGGTGAGGATCCGTTTCATGGCGGTCGCTTGCTCGCTCGGATCGGGGAACATGCCGTGGGCGGCGAGTATCCGGTGGTGACCGTTGGGGAACGCCCGCGCGATGCCGACTCCTACTTCGGTCATCCAATCAGGGGCGGTCTCGGTGCCCAACACCAGCGTCGGAACCGTGACGGTGGCGGCCTCGGCGGCGAAGGCCGCCCGGCCGTTGCGCGCGTCGTCCAGTACCTGGTAGTCGTAGCCGATCGTGTGGGCCATCGCGACCAGTTCAGGGTCGCCGCTCATGGGTTTGATGATTTCAGGGGGCAGTCCCAGGCTGGCGAGGAACAGTTCAAGGCTGTCGGCCCGGCGGTCGGCGGTCAGCAACTCCTGGTGCGCCGCCGCCTCCTCGGCCGCCCGGTCTCGTGCGGCGTCGTCGGGGGCGAAAGCCGGGTCGTGCAGGACAAGCCCCGTCACTGGCAGCCCGCGCGCCGCCGCGTACAGCGCCAGCCCTGCTCCCGCGGAGTGTCCATATAGCGCCGCGTTTCCGCCGACCATGTCGATGAGGGCGGTCAGATCCTCGACCTCCCGGTTCACGGCGTATGGGGCGGTGTCACCGCTTGCGCCTCGCCCGCGGCGGTCGAAGGTGACGACAGTCAGGTCTCCGGCGAGTCGCCGCACGAGTTCTTCGTTGATCACGGGGCTGCGGAGTGCGCCGCCGACCAGGATCAGTGCGGGCCCGCTACCGCGGCACTGGTAGGCGATCGAGGTGCCATCGCGCGAGGTCGTCGTCCTGTACTCGGTCATGTCGCTCTCCTTAAAACTAGTACTAGGCGGTATAGTACCATTACTTAGTACTAAACTGTCCAGTGCTACTGAGCAACCCGAAGGAGCATGGTGGTCGACTTCCAGGAGCTACCGGCACGCTCGGCGCGCAAGCGCCAAGCCATCTTGCAGGCCGCTCGCGCGATCCTGCTTCGCAAGGGCTACGACGGCACCAGCATGGACGAGATCGCCGCCCAGGCCGAAGTGTCCAAGCAGACCATTTACAAACACTTCGCCAACAAGGAACGGCTCTTCACCGTGATCATCACCGAGGCCATCGAGCTGGCCGAGGCCTCCTCCCACAGCGCGTTGACGGCGCTTGCCGACAGCGAAGACGTCGCGACCGATCTGCGCCACTTCGCCCGAGACCACCTGAGGGTCCTCATGGACCCGCAACTGGTTCGTATGCGACGCATCATCATCGGCGAGGCCGAACGCTTCCCGGCGCTGGCGCGTTCCTGGTATGACAAGGCGCCACAACGGGCCGCCGCATTGCTCGGGGAGCAATTCCAGCGCCTTGATGCACGCGGTCTGCTGCGTGTGGACGATCCGTCGTTGGCGGCGCACCATTTCAACTGGCTGGTCCTGTCGATCCCGTTGAACAAGGCCATGTTCTACGGAGATGAGACCGGATTCGGCGACGAGGAACTGAACCGCTTCGCCGACGAGGGCGTCCGAGTCTTCCTCGCACGGTACGGAGTAACCCAGACTTGACCTCGATCAGGCGCGTTTGTAGGTCGCGTTTAAGAATGCGGTGTCCGGTCGAGGAGGATGGCGACCTGGATGGTGGCCTCGTAGCGGACGGCGAGTTTGTCGAACCTGGTCGAGACGGCGCGGTAGCGCTTGAGGCGCCCGATGGTCCGCTCGACGGTATTGCACTCCTTGTAGGCCTCGGTGCCGAATGCCGGGGGCCGTCCGCCGACGGCACTTGCAAGGAAGCCTCCTGTTATTTGGACCTTGTTGCGACACAACAGGTTCAACAGGAGGCTTCCTCATTCTTAAACGCGACCTAGTCGAGCAGGCCGAGCCGCGAGATCGCGTCCATGGCGAGCAGGATTCCGACGATCGCCACCACCCATGAAACGGTCTCGGCCGCGTGCTCGGTCATCCAGGTGTTGATCCGGTTCAACAGGGGCTCGACCGCGCGGCGCGCGATGAGACGCCCGCTCAGCAGGACCAGGGCCGGCAGCACCATCACCAGGCAGTATCCGGCCATGGTGAGCGTGATCTCGGCGGTGCCGAGCCCGGCGGCGGTCATGATCCCGATCGCGGCCAGGTAGGGCAGCATCGTCGCCACTTCGAGCGTGGCCGCCGTCAGCGCCAGTCCGGCCAGCGACGCCGCGCCCGTACGCGTCCGGGTCGAACCCTCCGCCGCCGCCTCGGTTCCGAGCGCCCGCTCACGCCAGCGCGCCACCCGGCCGCCGCCCCGCTGTTCCCGCCGCTTCGGGTCCAACCGGAAGCTCAGGAGGAACAGCCCGACGCCGACGACGAGCTGCGTCCACAGCGCCGGCGACGTCTCCAGAAACGCGGTGATCTGCGACTGGAAGTTGGCGATGCCGAGCGCGATGAGCATGCCGACCGCGAAATAGAAGACGGCGATGGTGCCCAGGTAGATCAGCATTCGGCCCGCCCGCACCCGTCCCGGCGTCAGCAGCAGCCAGATCGGGATGAGCAGGGTGCCGAAGCTGGTCGAGTCGATCAGTGCGAGTACGGCCAGTGAGCCGGCGACGGCGAGGTCCATGTCGGCAGCCTATGCGGGTCGAGACCCCCGGCGCGTCGGTCGCAAGGATGACGGGCGAGCGGGCGCGTACACCCTTCGTCTGAGGGACGAACGGCGCAGGCCGTGCTGGGAGAGCGATCCGGGAGCGATGGGACTCGCCGCTGCGCTGGTGCGAGTGCCGCACGGCGACCACGTCCTGGAACAGGGCCGAGGCGTGCCGCTCGCCAGGGCTCGAGCCGATGGGCGGTGATCGGGCCGAGCGCGGTCACCGAGGTGTTTCGGCCGGTCAGACAAAAGTTGCAAGGTAGCTCAAAGTCGGTCGGGAGCGGTCCATAGACTCCCCCTATGCAGGAGCACACCCCCATCGCGTCGGCAGTCGGCGTCGAGCTCGGCACCTCGACGCTCACGGTGTCGATCCGGCGCGGCGACGAGCCGATCCAGATCCGGCGCTTCGACGGCGAAGCCGCGAGCCCGGCGGTCCTCGACCGGGTCCGCGCCGCCCGCGAGGAAGTCGTCGCAGGACCCGCGCCGGTCGCCTTCGCCGTACCCGCTTCGTGGGAGCGCACACGGCACCGAGACCTCGCGGAGGCGGCCGAACGGGCCGGGCTCGGCGAGGTCGACATCGTCGCCGCGCCCGAGGCCGCCGCGATCTTCCTCGACCGCGCGCTCGTGCGCGGGCTCGAACCGGACGCCGCGCTCGTCGTGTGCGACCTCGGCGCATCCTCCTGCGAGGTCGCCGTCGTGCGCCGAACCGGCGAGCACTACACCGTCGAAGCGTCGGTGGGCGCCGGCGAGGTCGGTGGGCTCGAATTCGACCAGCTGCTGCTCGCGTACCTGTCCGGGCGGTACCGGGACACCGATCCGGAGTTCTGGGACAAGGTCGACGACCCCGGCGGCCCGGACGAGGAGGCGCTGCGCTCGAAGCTGCTCGATGAGATCCGGCGGGCCCGCGAGGTGCTGTCCAAACGGGCACGCGCGGGCATTCCCCTACCGGTGGGCGACAGGGACCTGCATCTGACGCGCCAGGAGCTCGAATCGTGCATCGCCGAACTCGTCGCGCAGAGCGTCGACCTGGTGGCCACCGCGCTCGACGTGGCGGGCGTCGAGGCGGCCGGTCTCCTGCTGATCGGCGGGGCGAGCCAGACCCCGCTGTTGGCGGCGAAGCTGCGCGAGCGCACCGGCCTCGAACCCATCGTCCCGGACCGGCCGGAGGTGGCGCTCGCCGAGGGCGCGCGGCTCCTCGCGCTGTCCCGCACCGTCACCGCCGATCCCGAGGCGGGTCCTCGCCGCCGCTCGGGCCGGAGGCTCGCCGTCCTGGCGGCCGTGCTCGGGCCCTTGATCGCGGCCGCCGTGTTCTTCGGATCCGAGCTCGGCTCGGGCGACGGCCCGGACGTGGACGCCTCGGACTCGACGGACACGAGCGAGGGCGCGGACGCATCGGATACGCACTCGCCGTCCCAGGCGGCGGCCGGCTCCGGCGGCTCCGGCGGCCAGGAACCCGCGGGCGATCCGCAGACCCCCGTGGCCGACGACGGCCCGGCCGGTGACGCGACGCCGTCCCCCTCCACATCCTCCGGGGGCAACGCGGACGGCGGCACCGGCGGCGACGACCGCGAGGAGAGCGCCTCGGCCGGAACGGTCCCCCAGGTCACCGAGATGCCCGTGGGGGAGGCCGAGCAGGCCCTCAACGACGCCGGCTTCACCAATGTCGAACTCGAAGGCGAGCGCGAAGGGCTGTTCGGCCCCTGGTACGACCAGTGCGAGGTCATCGAGCAGGACCCGGCCGACGGCCAGCAGCACGACTTCACCGAGCCGGTCACGCTCACCTACTCCTACAGCGGCGACTCGGCCGAGTGCGAGCAGTAGGCGGCCAGGCCCGTCGTCCGGGCCGCGGACCCGCTCATGCGGGCCCGGGGGCCGGCGCGTCCGTGAACTCCCCGGGACGAGCGCCCCGGCGGTTCGGCGGTTCGATCTCGGCGGCGTCGACGTAGGCCCGCGCGAGGACCCGGCCCTCGGCGTCCTCGAGCCACAGCAGCAGGCGGCCGGGGCCGGCGGCGGGCGGCACCGTCAGCCGGACGGCGGGCGAGAGCCGGAACGGCTCGGCCTTCACCGGCGCGGCGCTCGCGTCCGGCCGCGCGATCGGCCGGTCGGGCGGCGTGCCGGCGGGGGCCCAAGCGGCGTGCACGGTGCCCGAGACGGCGGCCGCGCCGTGGTGCGAGACGTGCACGTCGAGCGCGAACGGCTCGCTCGGCGGCTCGATGTCGGCGCCCGCGGCGGCCGGCACGAGGTCGAGCACGAGCACGGTGTCGGCGTTCACGTCCGAGGGGATGCACCCGCCCCAGTCCTTGGGGCGCCGGTGGGCGTCGAGCAGGCCCGCGGCCTCGTGCTCCACGTCGGCGAACTCGGTGTACACGTATCCGGCGAAGCGGTCGTGACGCCGCAGTTCCTGTGTCTCCCAGCGCAGATGCCAGGCGCGCTCCAGGCTGGTGAACCCTTCGCCGTACTCGCTGTTGACGATCGGCAGACCGCGACGCGGAACATCGGCCGAGCCGTACAGGGACTTGTCGACGATGAAGTCGGGGCCCAGTCGCACCGGGAAGTCGTGCCGCTCGCCCGCGGCCATGCGGGCGACGGCGTCCTTCCAGACGGCGAGGTCGCGCTCGTAGTAGTGCCAGTCCACGAGGTCGGTGCGGACGTGGGACCAGCCCGAGTTCTCCACGATCGGCCGGGTGCCGTCGAGTTCGCGCAGCCGGTCGTAGGCGCGCGCGGCCGCCGCGGCGCGCGCCGGGCTTCCGGGGATGTCCCAGTCGAGGCCCCACTCCTCGTTGTAGAGGCCCCAGACGACGATGCTCGGGTGGTTGCCGTCGCGCTCGACCATCGCGGGCAGCTGCGCCTCGAACGCGTCGGCCGCCTCGGGTGAGAACCGGCTCGGGCAGGCCGGTTCGGCCCACACGAGCATGCCGGTGCGGTCGGCCTCGTGCAGCCACAGCGGCTCCTCGAACTTGAGGTGCTTGCGCACGAGGTTGTAGCCGAGGCCGCGGGCCAGGTGGAGATCACGCAGGAGCGAGTCGGCGTCGGGCGCGGTGAGCCCGGTGTCGGGCCAGTAGCCCTGGTCGAGCACGCCGCGCATGTAGACGCGCTGGCCGTTGAGGTGGAGCTCCTCGCCGCGGGCTTCGAAACGGCGCAGGCCCGTGGTGGCGACGACGCGGTCGTCGCCGGTGCGGACCTCGACGCGGTACAGGTGCGGGTCCTCGGGGGACCAGGTGCGCGGCTCGGCGAGTTCGATGCGCCCGGTGGCTCGGCCCGATGCGTCGGCCGTGAGCGCGATCGTCTCACCGGTGTCGAGGACGGTCGCCTCGACCTGGGCCCCGGAGGGGGCCTCGCCCGCGAGTTCGGCGGTCACGTCGACGCCGGTGAGGCTGTCGCCGCGGAGGGCGATCGAGCGCGCGTAGGTGCGCCCGCGGGCTTCGAGCCACACGGTCTGCCAGATGCCCGAGGTGGGGGTGAAGGAGACGCCGTCGTAGTCGTCGCGCGGGATGGACCGCTGCTTGCCGTGCGGGATGGCGCGCTTGTCCGCCGGCGCGGTGACCGCGACCTCGAGTTCGGCGCTCACGCCGGGGGCGAGCGCTTCGGTCACGTCGAGCTCGAAGGACTCGTACCCGCCGGTGTGCTCGCCCACGACCGCGCCGTCGACGCGGACCACCGCGTGGTGGTGCACGGCCCCGAAGGAGAGCACGACACGCGACCCGGTCCATTCGGCGGGCGCGGTCACGGCCCGGCGGTAGGTCCCCCGCTCCAGCCAGGGGCGGTGGACGCCGGACGCCTCGCTCTCCCACGCGAACGGCACCGTGATGGGGCCGTCGTAGCCGTCGGCCGCGAAGTCCCAGCGGCCGTTGAGGTTCAGCCAGCGCTCGGAGCGGTCGCGGTCCGGTCGCGGGTATTCGGGGCGGGGAACCGGGGTCGCGTCGACCTCCACGTAGGTCGTCGCGGTCTCGGATCGGATCAGTGTCATGCGTCAGCCCTTCACGCTGCCGGCCAGGATGCCGTTGATGAAATGCCGCTGGAGCAGGATGAACAGCACCAGCAGGGGAATGAGTGCGACGGAGCTCGCCGCGAGCAGTTCACCGGTGACCGTGGCGTAGTCCGCGCCGATGCGGTTGCCGGTGATGTTCTGCGCGAGTGTGGAGAGCACGACCTGGAGGGTCGCCATCCGCTCGGAGCTGGCCACCACCACGGGCCAGACGAAGTCGTTGTAGATGTTCATGATCGTGAGCACGCCGAGTCCGGCCAGGCCGGGCCGGATGACCGGCACGACGACGCGCCAGAAGATGCCGAACTCGCCGCAGCCGTCGACGCGCGCGGCGTCGAGCAGTTCGTCGGGCACGGCGCTGATGACCTGGCGCATCCAGAAGATCGCGAACGCGTCGACCGCGCCGGGGAGGATGAGCGCCTGGTAGGTGTTGACCCAGCCGAGCATCTTCATCTCCAGCAGGAGCGGGATGATGAGCACGATCGTGGGCAGCATCAGCGTCACGAGCACGGCGCCGAAGGCGATGTTCTTGCCGATGAACTCGTATTTCGCGAAGGCGTAGGCGGCGAGCGGGGCGAAGAACATCGTGATGGCGCCCTTGAACAGGAGCACGATCGACGTGTTGAGGAAGCCCTCGCCGATGGGCACGTCCTGGAACATCGCGGTGTAGTTGTCGAGCGTGAACGTGCCCGGGTCGAAGGTGAGCGGCGAGCGGATGATGTCGTTCGCGGGTTTGAACGCCGACAGCAGGGCCCATGCGACCGGGGCGAGGAACGCCACCAGCAGGAGCATGAGGAAGGCGTGCGAGCCGAGGTGGGGGCGGGACCGGCGCTCGCGGGGCGCGGCGGGCGGGGCCTCGATGGCGGTGCCGGGCTCGGCCGGCCGGCCGGAGGTCTGGGTCGCGGTCATCGTCAGTCCTTCGCTCGCAGCATCCGGACGAACAGCAGCGACAGCGCCATCACGAGGATCACGAGCAGGAACGAGTTCGCCGCTCCGGTCCCGAGGTCCGCCCGGGTGATGTGGTTGTAGAGGTAGTAGCCCGCCGTGGTGGTGGAGTTGTACGGGCCGCCCTGGGTCACGACGAACGGCTCGGCGAACATCTGGAACACCGCGAGCGTCTGGAGCACGACGGCGAACATGATGGTGCGCCGCAGCAGCGGCACCGTGATGCTCCACAGGCGCCGGAGCCTGGAGGCGCCGTCGAGGTCGGCGGCCTCGTAGATCGAGTCGTTGATCGACTGGAGCCCCGAGAGCAGGATGATCACGATGAAGCCGGTGGTCTTCCACAGGAACAGCAGGGCGAGCGTCGGCTTGGCCCAGGTGCTCGTGGTGAGCCAGCCGACGTCGGGCAGTCCGACGAAGCCGAGCAGCGCGTTGACCGCGCCGTAGCGCTGGTCGAACATGACCACCCAGATCTGCGCCACGGCCACGAGCGGGGTCACGAACGGGACGATGAAGGCCACCCGGTAGAGCCCGCGCAGCTTGAGCTTCGCGGAGTTGAGCAGCACGGCGACGAGCACGCCGAGCACGAGCTGCACGGGCACGATGAGCAGCCACAGCACGGCGGAGTTGCCCAGCGAGTTCCAGAACCCCGGGCTGGAGAGCAGGTAGGTGTAGTTGTCCCAGCCGACCCATTCCGCGGCTCCCGTGCCGCGCCAGTTCGTGAAGCTCAGGCGGGCCGTGAAGATCAGCGGATAGACGCTGAACGCGAGGAACAGCGCGACGAACGGGAGGACGAAGACGTACGGTGCGAGCCGGCGGCGCGTTCGGTTCACGCCGCCGCGGCGCCTGCGCCCGGCTGGTGCGGGGCGGGCAGCGGTCACTGCGGTCATTGGCGGTCGACCAGGTTCGTCTGGATCGATTCGCTGGACTGTTCGAGCACCTCTTCCGGGGTCATGTCGCCGTCGAGCATGCGTTGGAGGTCGTTGCCGAGGTAGTCGACGGCGCCGGCCCACCATTCGGGGGCGGGCGTGCCGCCGGGGATCTCGGCTCCGGCCTCGGTCGCCACGGCCCACAGGTCCTGGCCGCCGAGCGCTTCGACCGGCTCGAAGAGCGGTGAGGACGGGTCGGCCGCGGGCCTGTAGCTGGGGATCGAGGTCGTCAGCCCCTCGGGGTAGATGTCGTTCGGCCCCCAGACGGCCGAGTAGCCGGCCTCGTTGAACATGAGGAACTCGTAGAACAGCCAGGCGAGGTCGGCGTTCTCGCCGTCCTTGGGAAGGACGAAGGAGGAACCGCCCATGGCGCCGGAGCGTGCGCCGCCCGCTTCCCAGGCGGGAAGCCGCATGGCGCGCCAGTCGCCGGAGGTCTCGGTGAGGAGCTGCTGCGGGGCGAAGCTGAACCAGATCGCCCAGGGGTAGAACACCTGGTTGCCGTTCTCGAGCTCGGCGATGTCGGTGGGCGTGAGGTATTCGGCGCGGGTGCCGAGTCCCTCGTCCCGCACGGTGTCGAGGAAGGAGAGGATCTGCTCGAACTCGGGGCTGTCGAGGCGCAGCTCGCCCTCGGCGTCGGCGATGGAGGTGCCGAGCTGGTTCGCGTACATCTCGAGCTGGAGCTGGCCGAGGAAGGCGGACTGCTCGAGGTGGATGGGCCCGGAGCCGGGCTCGGCTTCCTGGTAGTCGCGCGCGGCCTGCAGCAGGTCGTCATAGGTCTCGATGGCGGTGGCGTCGACGCCGGCGCCTTCGAGCGCGGTGGCGTTGTAGAAGAGCAGGCCGGGGTCGAGGTCGAACGGCACGCCGTAGATGCCGCCGTCGATGGTGTTGACGTCGAGCTTCTGGGGCGCGATGTCCGCGGCGTACGGCTCGAGCACCTCGCCGAGGTCCCACAGGTAGTCGGAGAAGCCGCCGATCTTGGCGTCGTCGAGGAAGACGCCGTCGGGCACGTCGGTGCCGGTGATGAGCGTGTTCTGGAGTTTCGCGTCGATGTCGACCGCGACGTGGTCGACCTCGATGTCCGGGTAGACGGCGTTGAAGTCGTCGATGACGCCCTCGAAGACCTCGAAGAGGTCGCCGGAGCGGTCCCAGATGGTGATCTCGCCCGAGGGCTGGTCCGCCGTGGGCGCCTGGAGGGCCTCGGAGGACTCGCCGGAATCCTCGCCGGAGGTGATGTCCGGGCCGCAGGCGGCGAGCGTGAGGCCCAGACTCGCGGCGGCGGCGGTCGCCATCGCGGACCGGCGCCGAAGGTGGTGGCGTTGCATGAACACTCCCTTGTGTGATTTGCCGACGTTGCAAACTGTAGCGGTTCTTTGCCGACGTTGCAAACGCTAGGATGGAGCCTATGCCAGCAACCCTCCGCGACGTCGCCGAACTGGCGCAGGTATCCGTCCGAACCGTCTCGAACGTGGTGAGCGGCTACGAGCACGTCAGCGAGCGCATGAGGCGCAAAGTGCTCCGGGCCATCGAAGAACTCGACTACCGGCCGAACCCGGTGGCGCGGACCCTCCGCACCGGCCGCACGGGCATGCTCGCGCTCGTCGTGCCCGAGATCGCCGTGCCGTACTTCAGCGAACTCGCCCGCGACGTCATCGAGGCGGCCGCCGAGGTCGGCTACCGGGTGATGATCGACCAGACCGGCCACGACCACGAGCGCGAACGCCGACTGCTGACCGGCGAGGACCGCACCATGCTCTTCGACGGCATCCTCTTCAGCCCGCTCGTGACCAAGTCCGAGCTGCTCGACATGCACGGCTCCTCCAAGCGCATGCCGCTCGTGCTGCTCGGCGAGCACGACTTCGACGGCCGGTACGACCACGTGGCCATCGACAACGTCCAGGCGGCGCGGGACGCGGTGGCGCACCTGGTCGCGATCGGGCGCACGCGCATCGCGGCGATCGGCGCGCAGCCGCTCGAGGAGTACGCCACGCCGCTCCAGCGCACCGCCGGATACGAGCGGGCGATGGAGGACGCCGGACTCGAACCCCGGGCCGAGTACGCCACCCCGGCGGTCCACTACAGCCGCACGGACGGCTACGCCGCCGCCGCCGCGCTGCTCGAGCTCTCGCCGCGACCGGACGCGATCTTCTGCTTCTCGGATCTGCTGGCGATGGGCGCCATGCGGGCCGTGTTCGACGCCGGACTCAGCGTGCCCGACGACGTCGCGGTCATCGGCATCGACGACATCGAGGAGGGACGGTTCACCCGGCCGTCATTGAGCACCGTCTCGCTCGACACGCCGTTCATCGCGCGCGAGGCCGTCCGACGCATCACCGCGCGGATCGACGACCCGGAGGCGCCCGCCGAGGAGGTCGTCGCGGAGCACAGGCTCGTGGCCCGCGAGAGCACGCTGGGCCTGGGGAACGGACCTGCCGCGGAATTATCCGGGCCATTGCCTCTTGCAACGTCGGCAAATTGCTGACATGGTGTTTGCAACGTCTGCAAATCCGTAGACGCCTCGCACCACAGGAGGAATCCCATGACGGGAACCAGTCAGTGGGCCGCACCGGCACGACGCGCGCTCGCGCTGCTCGCGGCAGCCGTCCTCGCCTTCGCCGGCGCGGCGACCTTCGCAAGCCCCGCACCGGCCGCGGCGCAGCCCGGCTCCGTGCTCTACTCCCCCGACCTCGGCGCCCACCCCGGCGGCACCGCGGGCTACCCGCGCGCGATCCGGCTCGACCACGACGGATCGGGCGCCCAGACCATGCTCGCCACCTTCGCCGAGGGCGGCCACGACGCCCCGACCGCCCTCCCGATCTACCGCTCCGCGAACGGGGGCCAGAGCTGGAGCCGGATCAGCGAGCTCGGCTCCAACACGCCGGGCTGGGACCTCGAAGCGCCCACCCTCTTCGAGGTGCCCCGCGACCTCCCGGGCCTGAACCAGGGCGACGTGCTCGCGGCGGGCACCGCCTGGGACGTCGGCGACTACACCGCACAGAAGGTCGAGGTCTTCCGCAGCACCGACCAGGGCGCCACCTGGCAGTACCTCTCGAACTGCACCCAGACCTCCGGCATGCCGAACGGCTGGGGCCACGGCATCTGGGAGCCGACGTTCCTCGTGGCCGACGACGACACGCTCGCGTGCTTCATCTCCGATGAGCGACCGGCGAACAGCCCTACCAACAACCAGCGGATCGGCCACTACACCTCCACCGACGGCGGCGCGAGCTGGAGCGCGACGCTCACCGACGACGTCGTCTTCCCCGGCGACGATCTGGCGCGGCCCGGGATGCAGACCTTCGCCAAGCTCCCCGACGGCCGGTTCGCGATGAGCTACGAGCTGTGCCGCGACGCGACCGATCCCGACCACGCCTGCGAGGTGTACCTCAAGTTCAGCGACGACGGCCTCGACTGGGGTCCGGCCGGCGACCGCGGCACACTCGTCCAGACCTCGGACGACCGCGAGCTGCTCCACACCCCGTACCTCTCCTGGCTCCCCGGCGGCGGGCCCAACGGCACGCTGCTCGTCTCCGGCCAGCGCGCCGTGGCCGGCCCGACCGGAGGCAAGACGGTGCTCGCCGAGTCGGGCACGGTCCTGTTCGCCAACACCAATCTCGGCCTGGGCGACTGGTTCGAGGCCTCCACGCCGGTGACCGTCGATCCGACCGGCGGCTACAACGCCGGCGAGCCCTCGTGCCCCGGCTACTCCACGCCCGCGATCCCCCGCGAGGACGGCACGAGCTATCTCTACCTCGCCGCGACCTGGCTCGGGCAGAACAACCAGTGCGAGGTGCGCTTCGGCATCGGCTCGCTGCCCGGACCCACCGGGGCGGTCGTCAATCCGACGAGCGGCAAATGCCTGGACGTGGACACCAACTCGGCCGTCGACGGCAACCGCGCGCAGCTGTGGACGTGCGGGGTCGCCAGTGGCCAGGACTGGTCGGTGTCGCCGGACGGCACGCTCGGCGCGTTCGGCAAGTGCCTCGACGTGGACGCCCAGGGCACGGCCAACTTCACTCCGGTGCAGTTGTGGGAGTGCAACGGCTCGGGAGCTCAGCAGTGGGCGCCGCAGGCGAACGGCTCGCTGCTGAACCCGCAGTCGGGCCGCTGCCTCGATGTGCCGCAAGGCAATACCGCCGACGGCACCAAGCTGCAGATCTACGACTGCAATGGACAGTGGACGCAGGTGTGGCACCTGCCTGCCTGACCGGACGTGAGACGGCCGCGGGCGCCGGGCGCCCGCGGCCGGTGTCGGTGTCGGTGTCGGCGCCCGGCGGCCGGTGTCGGTGTGTAGGTGGAGGTGGAGGGGGAGGGGGATTCGCCTCTGGAGTCCGGCAATGGAGCTTGGGGCGCTGGCGGGAACGGTGTGGGTGGATGGTGGCGCTGCACCAAGGGCGGCAGCGATGACGAGGTGGGCCTTATCGAAGGTTCCATTCCGAAGCTGGGTCCGATTGGGCGCGGTTTCAAGCAGGCGGCGACGAAGAGGTTGGTTCTTTTTGGATGTTGTGTTAGCGGACGTAGGGGTGGCGCGTGGAAGCCGGGCGGACCGTGTGGTGCCCGGTTTGCCTTGCGGGGAAAGGATTATCGTGGCCCCGGGCGGCGGAAACGTGAGCGTTTTCCCACCCTAACGGGTGATGACAGGGGCCTTGTGACCTGGGAGAATAGAGGTATAGCACGAACCTGCGGAAACAGCAGGTTCGTACGAGACCTCAATGACCGAGGGAGTGTGAGATGGCCAAGACGAGCATGAAGCCCAGCAGGACCGAGCGGAGCGAGCGCGCCAAGGTCATCCACACCGATCTCGATGAGGCCGCTTCCCTGATCAACTCCGTGCACGCCGAGGTCCTGCGCCGGGTGATCGAGGCGAAGGCATGGAACATCCACCGCGACTGCGATGGCTTCTCGGCCTTGCGGGAGTGGCTGGTGTCGACCTTCGACTTCCACCTGCGCACGGCTGCTGATCTGGCGGCGATCGCCCGCACGGCAGGGAAGTTCACCGTCCTGGCTGAGACCGCGACGTCGGCTGCGGCGCGGATTGACCGGGTCGCGGCAGCTGTGCGGCGCCTGGACGCCACCAAGGCCCTGCGCGTGTACGCCCGGACTCCCTACAAGGAGCCGGTCCCTTCCCCCTTCGATGCCGAGGTGTCGTGCCCGACGCCGGAGCACTTGATCGCGCAGTACTGCATCCACGCGACGGTGAAAGACGTGCACGCCCAGCTGGACGAACTTCAAGCCGCCCTCGACTCCGGTGAGGAGCTGTTGGACGGGTTGGGGCAGCAGTCGTTGCAACGGCTCGACTTGGTGGAGACCGAGAACGGCATGTTCGTCCTCTCCGGGCTCCTGTCTTCGGATACCGGGAAGCTGTTCGCCAAGCTCCTGACCACCGCCGTGCCCCCGCCCCGGCAGGACGAAGTCGACCAGGACGGGTGCCTGCCGCCTGCGGCGAACCGGCGGGCCGAGGCGTTCCACCAGGTGCTCGCGGCCCATGGCAGTGACCCGAACGCGGCCAAGCGGCACGGGCACACCGCCATCCTGCACCTGTCGGTCGACATCGAGACCCTGGCTGGGGAAGACACCGGACGCGTCGCCACCTTGGAAGGCGACCCCATCAGCCTCGGGAAGGCCCGCCTGCTCGCCTGCGAAGGCCTCGTGATCCCCAACGTGTTCAACTACCGCACCGGTGACGCGATCGAACTCGGGCGTGCACTGCGCCTGCCCAACAGCGCCCTGCGGCGGAAGCTGGAGTTGGAGCAGCCGGGCGGGTGCGCCTGGACCGGCTGTCTCGCACCGGTGCAGTGGACCGAAGCCCACCACATCCGCCACTGGGCGAATGGTGGACCCACCGTTGCGGAGAACCTGATCCTGCTGTGCCGGTTCCACCACGGCCGCATCCACACCCCCGGCTGGTCGATCACCAAGACCGGACCGGGCAAAGCCCTGATCGTCCACCACGACGGGCACGAGGACACCGACCCCGACCTGAAATGCGGGTGCGCCGACTGGCGCACCGACACCGACCTGGATCTGGGCTTCGCCGAGGACATCGCGAACGCCTTTCCCACCGGCCTGTATCCCGAGGAATGGTCCGAGGCACTGAAACCCGACCTCGAAGCCGCCGCCGAGCAGGCCGAGACCGCGCAGTTCATGGCCGCCGCGAAAGCCGCCCGCGCCAAAGCACGAGCACGCTTCACGACACCGACACCGACACCGACACCGACACCCAACCCCGCGACCGAACCCGAACCGGCTTCAGCACCGGCACCCGAACCGGAACCGGGACAGGGATACGAGACTGCCATACCGTCTAATGAGGCAAAGCGATCTCGCGAACCAGTCGGGGCCACACCGACACCCGACTACGGACTACCACCGTTCTTAACCTGCCCGCTGCGGGATACCGTGGCGGGGAAGGCACCTCATAGATCGCCAGCTCGAAACCGGCAACGGCTTCGAGCCCATTCCCATGCCCACACCCCGAACCGGACCACCAGCAACGCGAATACCCGCCGCCAAGCCAGCCCCAGCCCCACCCGGCACGGCCCCACCGACCACCGCCGCGACGAACAGCAGCCCCACCCCACCCGCCACCGCTTTTATCGCCGCCATTGCGCAGAACGACCATCACACCCGCCCGTTCCCGCCAACGCCCCCGCGGCCATTGCAGGCCTCAACAGGCCCCCGCCCGACCACACCGGCACCAACTCCAGACACCCGCCCTTGCCCGCCCCACCGCCTCATCATCGCTGCCATTGCGCAGAACGACCATCACACCCGCCCGTTCCCGCCAACACCTGGGCGGCCATTTCCGGGCTCCCAAGCAGACTTCACCCCAGAGGGAGGCCGCATCCTTCGTCTGCCAAGGTGAGCGAGGGCGGCGGTCAGAGTCCGAACAGCTCGCTCACTCGCTGAGCGGTGCCGTCCTCGGTCATGGCGGAGTCGACCTCGATGATCGGCAGGTCGAGCCGTCGCGTCTCCTCGTAGAGCCGATCGACGAAGAGCAGGTCCCGTTCGGCGAGGTTCCGTGCGGCGCGTTCGGGGTCGCGGGTCTGGTGGACGAAGCCTTCGCCGGGCGTGGAGCGGCTGCGGATGGCGGCCTCGCGGAACTCGGGGGCGGGCAAGAGCCAGACGGCCTGGCTCGGCCTCGTCAGCAGCGGCTTGACGAGGGCCGGCAGAAGCCGGAAGCCCTCGACGATGACGCCGCGCTCCGCATCCAGGGCGAGCAGGTCGTCCACGATGAGGTCGAAGCCCTCCCCGCGGAACCAGTGGAACGTCTCGAACATGACCTCCGGTGGACGCTCCACCCATCGCTCGTCCATGGTCATGGCGACGAACTCGTGGAGGCGCGGGGCCTGCTCGGCGGTGGTCCGCCGGGTGTGGTCGGACATGGCCGCGTCGGTGTCGTACAGGTGCAGACCGTGCCGGGCCGCCAAGCGGGCGGCGGTCGTGGACTTGCCGGCGCCCGGTCCGCCCCCGATCCAGTGGACGTGCCGCAGCCGCGCCCGCAATGCCGCCGCGGTCATTCCATGCCGCCCATTCCCCATCCGCATCCCCACGCGCTCGACTGCCACCACAAGGTTCCTATCACACGTCCGCCCCGGCCGCCGAACGCGATTGTCTGATGTGGCTGGTGGGAGAGTTGTGGGCACCCGGCGGTTCGGACCCGTGTGCGGCTGTGCCAGGATTCGAACGTGCGATTCCCTCCATCCCCCTGAGAGGAAACGGATTCGATGCGACGCGTATCCCGAATGGTCAGCCCCCTCAATTCGATGCTTCAGCCGATGGCGAACCGGCAGCGCGACCATGTCGACGCCATGTTCGCCAAGGCGGTCCGCCGGGCCGAGGCCGCCGCGAAAGGCAGCGCCGCCGGAGACGAGGAGTTCCTCGAGGGCTACCGCTACCTGGTCCACCAGATCGCCTCGGTCCCGACCCTCTCCGGCCTGGGCTGGATGTCCGCGATCGGTGACGTCCAAGGCCGGATGACCAACCGCTTCCGCGTCCGCCGCCTCATCGCCGAGCACCCCGAGATCGCCGACGAGCCCATCGAGCGGCCCATCATCGTCACCGGCCTGCCGCGCACCGCCACCACCCTCGCGCACAAGATCCTCGCTCGCCCGGAGGGCAACCGAGCCCCGCTCATGTGGGAGCTCCAGGCGACCGACCGCGCCGACGCCGACGAGGCGGTCCGGCGGCGCCGACGCAAGGTCGCCGCCCGCTCGGCCAGGTTCGGCCACGTCTTCTCCCCGGTGCTGCCGCAGATCCACCCGATGGAGCCGGAGTCCCCCGAGGAGTGCGTGTTCGCCCTGCCGCACGGCCGGAACTGGCTGGTCTGCTTCGGGATGCCGGGCTACCGCAAGTGGCTCGACACGCACGACTTCCTGTCCGACTTCCAGTACTACCGCCAGGTGCTCCAGGTCCTCCAGTTCGGCGGGCCGCGCCGGCGCTGGGTCCTGAAGTCCCCGTACCACCTCGAACACCTCGAGACGCTGGTGAAGGTCTTCCCGGACGCGAAGATCATGTGGACCCACCGCGATCCCAACACCGTCATGGGCTCGTGGTGCTCGCTCATGGAGACCGGCATGGCGCTGTGCAACCGCAGCTACAACCCGCACGACATCGGCCGCGACTGGCTCGAGATGCTCTCGGGGATGGTCAGGCACGGACGCGACGTCCGGACGCGGCTGCCGCGCGAGCGCGTGATCGACGTGTCCTACCACCAGCTGACCGCCAAGCCGCATGAGGAGCTTCCGGGCATCTTCGAGCGGCTCGGCATGGACTGGACCGAGGACGACGAGCGGAACCTGGAGGTCGTGCTCGCCCGCCCGGGCATGAAGCGCGGCCACGAGTACAGCCTCGGCCACTACGGGCTCGACATGGACATGGTCGACCATGCCTTCGGCGACTACGTCCGCATGGTCCACGCCATGCGCTGACGGCGCGCCGAACGGCCGAAACGGGCCCGGCCGACGTGAACGGTGTGATGGTCTGGCGAGGAGGCGCCGCGGCGCCGGAAGACCCAGCATTGGAGACCGAACTGATGACCGCCACGGACTTCGAGTACACCGCGTACCTCCACACCACGCCGCACCGGCTCTGGCAGGCACTCATCGAGCCCGCGTTCACCACCCGGTACTGGGGCGTGGCGTTCGTGACCGACTGGGAGGTCGGTTCCCCGATGACGTGGGAGGAGGCCGGCGGCTCCACCAGCGATCCCGGGCAGGTCGTCCTCGAGTACGAGCCTCCGCGCCGCCTGGCGTACACCTGGCACAGCTTCACGCCCGAATGGGCTCAAGTGGCCGGTGTGGAGGACGAGATGCTGGCGAAGATCGCCGCGGAGCCGCGGTCGCACGTGGCCTTCGAGCTGGAGCCGGTGGGCGCGACCGTCAAACTGACCGTGGTGCACGGGGGCTTCGAGCCCGCGAGCACGGTCCGCGAGATGATCGGCGAGGGCTGGCCGCACGTGGTCTCAAACCTCAAGACGCTGCTGGAGACCGGCGAGACCCTGCCGGCGCCCGAGCCGCCGCCCGCGGAGGACGGGTAGTCCCGCCGCGTCGGCGGAGCGCCGCCGCGACGGGTCCCGATCACTCGGTCAGCTGTACAGGAACAGGTCCTGCGGCAGGTCCATGGCGTCGAAGAGGTAGTCGCGGGAGGACTCGAGTTCGCGGCGCAGATGCTTGAAGTCGGCGTCGAGCAGGTGGCCCTTCCACTTGCGGATCTTCCCGTCGACGATCACGGTCTCGACATTGGTCCGGTCCATGAGCGTCACGACCGCGCCGGGAACGCTGTTGAGCGGGACCACGTTCGGCGCCGTGGCGTCGAGAATGACGATGTCGGCCGCCTTGCCGGGCGTGAGCGTTCCCGTCTTGGCGTCGAGCCCGAGGTGCTTGGCCCCGTTGATGGTCGCGTATCGGAGCACGTCGCGCACCGTGAGCAGCTCCGGGGTACCGGCGGCCGGCGTCGGGTAGTGGTTCGGCGGCATGCCGTCGCCCTGGTCGAGGACCATCTGATTGACGACCATGCGCTGCATGGTCATGGCGGACCGCATGAGCGTGAACGGGTCCGCGGCCATCGTCGTCTCGACGTCGGAGCTGAGCGAGGGTTCCATGCCGAGCTCCTGCATCTTGAGGATGGGCGGGGTCCCGTGCCGCATGGTCATCTCGATCGGGAACGCGACCGAGACTTGCGCGCCGGCGTCATGGACGCGCCGCCACGTCTCGTCGGACATGCCGGTCATGTGAATGAAGAGGTTGTCCGGCCCCATCTCGACCCCGCCGGTGCCCTCGGCGATCTCGTCCATGGTGGGTCGCATCCCGAACGACCCGACGACGTGCGCGGCGATCTTGATGTCCAGGTCGCGGGCGATCTCCCACGAGCGGGTGTACAACTCCCTGCCGAAGTAGAGCTCGCCGCCCATGATCATGGTGACCAGCTGGTCGTCGGAGGAGAACCACTGGTCCCGGATGCGATAGGCGTCCTCCGGGTACCGGGCCTCCGCGCGGCCGTCGCCCTCGAAGAAGCCGAACGCCGAGCGCCGGCCCGTGTCGAACAGCGCCTGGATCGCCGCGTCGGAGTGCTCGGGGGTGTGGTGGATCTGCGACACGTCGAGGACGGTCGTCACGCCCGCGTCCAACTGCGACAGCCCGGCGAACAGCTCGTTGATGTAGACGTCCTCGGGGCGATACCGCTTCGCGAATCCCTGCAGGATGTGCTCGTTGTAGTTCGGCTGCGCGCTGGGCGAGCCCGACTGGTCGTCCATGAGCAGGCCGTTGGCCAGGAAGGCGCGCTGGGCCGTCTCGAACTGGTGGTGGTGGGTGTCGATGAATCCGGGCATGACGATTCGCCCGTCCGCTCGGATCACGCGCGCTCCGGAGGCGTCGATCTGGGGCGCGATCGCGGCGATCCGATCGCCTTCGACCAGGACGTCGGCTTGCTCGAAGTCGCCCACGTCCGGGTCCATCGACATCACCGCGCCTCCGCGGATGACGTACCGGCTCTCGCGGTGACCGGTGTCCTCCGGCGCGATGGCGTCGCTGTCGGCGTGGGCGGGTCCGGCGGACAGCAGGCCCGTGCCCGTCACGGCCGCGGCGGCGGCGGAGGTTCGCAAGAGATCGCGACGCCCCAGGCCCCTCGCGGGAGGGGCCGGCTCCGCCGCGTGCGAACCCGTCGTGGCCTTGTTCGTGTTGCTGCGCATTGCATTCTCCGTTCTCGGTCGGCGCTGATGCCGACTGCCGCGATCGAACGGCCGCCTCCCGTAGGCGCCGAGTGCGCGCCGGCGACGATCCGTCGTGGAGTCGATGCCAAGGGTATCTGTCTGCGCAAATAAACGCCTAAGCCGCTGGACGGCCCCGTCACTCCTAGGAAGCCGGCGAGCAGCGCGCCCGTCGGCGTCAGGAGCCTGGGATGCCCTCGTTCTCCAGCGGCACCGGTTCGGCGTCGATCGGGGTCACCTGCCCGGCGTCCACGCTGTACGCCTGGTCGATGTAGTCCTGCACCCCGTTCTCGACCACCAGTACGCCGACACTGCGGTAGGCGGCGTGGTCGTCGGGGCCGAACGACAGCGGCACGATGCCGTTGCCGACGAGCCGCCCGGATTCGACGGCCTCCACGAGCGACCCGCGGGTGGGGTCCTCCCCCGCGGCCGCGAGCGCCTCGGCGAAGACGTAGCCGACGCTCATGCCGAGGATGGTGTTGCCGGTCATGGGCGCGCCGTCGTTGTACTCCTGGTTGATCCGCGTGAACAGCGCGAACCAGTCGCTGTCGGGGCTGAGCGGCAGGTAGTTGACGCTGACCATGCCTTCGAGCAGGGGCGCGGCCGCTTCGCCGAGGTTCGCCACGAGCGTCGGATAGTCGGCCCCCGACGAGGAGACGTACCACCGCGGGAACCACTCGGCCTGCGCGGCGGTGCCGATCGTGAGCGCGGTGAAGCCGTTGATGGTGCCGAGCACGTTGGCCTCGCAGCCGGCCTGCATCATCGCGCCGACCTGGGCGCTGACGTCCCGGTTGAACGTCGAGTAGAACTGGATCTCGGTGATCTCGTTGCCGCCGACGACCGTCTCGACGCCTTCGAGGATGCCCTCGCCGTAGTCGTCGTCCTGGCCGAGGACGCAGATCTTGGCGTCCGGGTCCTGCTCGACCGCGTACTGGGCGAGGGCGGCGCCCTCGGTGACGTAGTCGGCGTTGTAGCCGAAGGTGTTCGGATAGACCTGCGGCTGGTTCCAGGCACGGGATCCGGAGGAGACGAACAGGTCGGGGACGTCCTGCTGGTCCAGGTAGTCGAGCACGGCCGAGTGGGTGGGCGTGCCGAGGCCGTTGACGATCGCGAACACCTCGTCCTCGGTGACGAGTTCGTCGACGACCGCCTGGGTTCGGGACGGGTCGTAGGCGTCGTCCTTGACGATGTACTCGATGTCGCGGCCGTGGATGCCGCCGTTGTCGTTGAGGTATGCGAAGTACGCCGACGTGGCGGCGGAGATCGAGGAGTAACCGGCGGCCGCCGGTCCGGTGAGCGGCTGATGGGTGCCGATGGTCACTTTGTCGTCGGTGACGCCCGGCGTCTCCTCCGGCTCGGCGGTGAGGCCGCACGCGGCCAGGACCAGAGACGATCCGACCGCGACGGCGGCGGTGACCGCCTTGCGAAGCGGCACATGCATTCCGATCACCTTTCCGTACTCGATCATGGCCGGGACCTGAGTTACCAGGTAGTAGCTTACTGAATATAGACGATCGCGCATCATGTGTGGGGTCTTGACCATGTGCGATGCCGCATCCGCGGGCTTGACTGGAGCCATGGAGCACACCCGTGAGAACACCATCCTCGTCACCGGCGCCACCGGCAAGGTCGGCCGGCGCCTCACCCGAAAGCTGCGGGCCGACGGACACGACGTCCGCCCGGTCTCCCGCGGCACCGAGATCCGCTTCGACTGGCACGACGCCTCGACCTGGGCCGCCGCACTCGACGGCGTCGCGGCCGTCTACCTGGTCCCGCCGGACGAGCCGTTCCCCGCCGGGGAGTTCGCCGCCGCGGCCGTGGAGGCCGGCGTCCGGCGCCTGGTCGCGCAGTCGGGCCGGCGCATCCACGTCCTCACCGAGGCCGCGGGCGTCGAGGCCGAGGCGATCGGCATGCACGCGGCCCAGATCGCGGTGCAGGGCTCGGGCGTCGAATGGACCGTGCTGCAGGCCAACAACTTCAACCAGAACTTCAGCGAGGGCGACTACCTCGAACCGCTTCTGGCCGGGGAGCTGGCGCTGCCGCTGGAGGACGCGGTGGAACCGTTCATCGACGTCGACGACATCGCGGCGGTGGCCGCCGCCGTCCTGACCGAGGACGGCCACCACGGCCAGGTCTACGAGCTCAGCGGACCCGAGTCGCTGACGTACCCCCAGGCGCTGGAGACGATCGCGAAGGCGTCGGGGCGGCCGGTCGCCTTCCGGTCCGAGAGCCCCGAGGAGTACGCCGCATCGCTGCGGGCCGCGGGCCTGCCCGAGTCGCTCATCGGCTTCTTGGACGCGATGTTCCGGGTCATGCGCGAGGGCAGGATCGGAGACGTCGCCGACGGCGTCGCGACGGTCCTCGGCCGCGAGCCGGTGGCCTTCGCCGACTGGGCGGCGCAGGCCGCCGAGACGGGCGCCTGGACGCCGAGGGACTGAGCTCCGGTGCGGTCGGGAC
>NZ_BAAHCB010000015.1:42093-43488 GCF_054776215.1 Glycomyces tarimensis | reverse complement strand
CCCCCCCACCGCCCAAGGGCCGGCACCGCCCGGGTGGCGCTGCATACCGGTCGGTCGGTATGCTGTGGGGAGCCTCCCCCGGGGGCCGACGACGAGGAGGTCGCCGTGCAAATCACCGGAGCCGTTCTGGAACGCTGCGGCGCGAGTGCGCCGTTCACCGAGTCCCGCCCGATCACCATCGGCCCGTTGGAACTCGACCCTCCCGGCCCAGGCGAGGTGCTCGTGCGCATCGAAGCCGCCGGACTGTGCCACTCGGACCTGTCCGTCGTGGACGGCAACCGGGTGCGGCCCACGCCGATGCTGCTCGGTCACGAGGCCGCCGGGATCGTGGAGGCGGCCGGGCCGGGAGCCGGGATCGACACCGGGCGACGGGTCGTCATGACCTTCCTCCCCCGCTGCGGCCAGTGCGCCGCCTGCGCCACCGGCGGGCGGCTGCCCTGCTCGACGGGCAGCGAGGCCAACGCCGCCGGGACGCTCGTCGGCGGCGGCCGGCGGCTGCGCCGAGGAGGCTCGGCCGTCCACCACCATCTGGGCGTCAGCGCGTTCGCCACACACGCCGTCGTCTCTCGGAGCTCGGTCGTGCCCGTCGAGGACGACGTGCCTCCCGACATCGCCGCGCTCCTCGGCTGCGCCGTCCTCACCGGGGGCGGCGCCGTCGTCAACGCCGGGCGGCCCGCGGAGGGTGCGGCCGTCGCCGTCGTCGGGCTCGGCGGCGTCGGCATGGCCGCGCTCCTCGTCGCCGCCGCCCTCGGCCACGACGTGATCGGCGTCGACGCCGTGCCCGCCAAGCTGGAGCTGGCCCGCGAGCTCGGGGCCGCCGCGTACACACCGGACGAGGCCGCCGAGGCCGGGCTCCGCGCCCCCGTCGTCATCGAAGCCGCCGGCTCGGCCCGCGCCTTCGAGACCGCCTACGCCCTCACCGCCCCGGGCGGCACCACCGTCACCGTCGGCCTGCCGCACCCCGACGCCCGCGCGAGCATCGCGCCGCTCAGCCTCGTCGCCGAGGCCCGCACCGTCGTCGGCTCCTATCTCGGATCGGCCGTGCCGAGTCACGACATCCCCCGGTACGCGCGGCTGTGGCGCACCGGGGCCCTGCCGCTCGACCGCCTCGTGTCCGACCGCATCGCGCTCGAGGACCTCCCGGCGGCACTCGACCGCCTGGCCTCCGGCGGGGCGCTCCGCCAGCTCATCACCTTCTGACCGACCGAAAGGAACCGTCCATGACCTCTCGCACCGCGATCGTCACCGGCGCCGCGCGCGGCATCGGGGCCGCCACGGCCCGCCGGCTCGCCGCCGCCGGGCACGCCGTCGCCGTACTCGACCTCCTGGAGGACCAGGCGCAGGCCACGGCCGACGCCATCACCGGCGACGGCGGCCGGGCGCTCGCCGTCGGGG
>NZ_BAAHCB010000015.1:0-42069 GCF_054776215.1 Glycomyces tarimensis | reverse complement strand
TCGCGGTCGTCGGCGACCTCGCCGACGAGGCGGCCGTGACCGCCGCCGTCGAGCGCGTCGCCGCCGAGCTGGGCCGGCCCGGGATCCTCGTGAACAACGCCGGGATCCTCCGCGACAACCTGCTGTTCAAGATGACCGCCGACGACTGGGACGCGGTTCTGGGCGTGCACCTGCGGGGCGCGTTCCTCATGACCCGTGCCGTGCAGTCGCACATGGTCGACGCCGGATGGGGCCGGATCGTGAACCTGTCGAGCACCTCGGCGCTCGGCAACCGCGGGCAGGCCAACTACGCCGCCGCGAAGGCCGGTATGCAGGGATTCACCAAGACCCTCGCCATCGAGCTCGGCAAGTTCGGCGTCACCGCGAACGCCGTCGCCCCCGGTTTCATCCAGACCGAGATGACCAAGCTGACCGCCGAGCGCATCGGCGTGCCGTTCGACGACTTCCTGGCGCACGCCGCCAAGGAGGCGCCCGTCGGCCGCGTC
Organism: Glycomyces tarimensis; assembly: GCF_054776215.1. Classification (NCBI taxonomy): domain Bacteria; kingdom Bacillati; phylum Actinomycetota; class Actinomycetes; order Glycomycetales; family Glycomycetaceae; genus Glycomyces; species Glycomyces tarimensis. The sequence goes on along the minus strand of NZ_BAAHCB010000015.1, from coordinate 41,584 downwards.
GGGCAGCCCGAGGACATCGCCGCCGCCGTGGCCTTCTTCTGCTCCGAAGAGGCCGGCTTCGTCTCCGGTCAGGTGCTGTACGTGGCGGGAGGGCCCAAGGCATGAGCACGACGATCACGGTCGCCTCCCCCGCCGAGCTGGCGGACGCGGTCGGGCGCCGGGCCACCGGTGCGTGGTTCACCGTCGAGCAGGACCGCATCGACGCCTTCGCCGAGGCCACCGAGGACCGGCAGTGGATCCACGTCGACCCCGAGCGCGCCGCCGCCGGGCCGTTCGGGGCGACGATCGCGCACGGTTTCCTCACGCTCTCCCTGCTGCCGCGCCTGGCCTCCTCGCTGGTCGAGGTGGGGCGCACCGCCATGGCGATGAACTACGGGATGGACAAGGTGCGCTTCCTCAATCCCGTGCCCGCCGGCTCGCGGGTGCGCGCGACGACGGAGATCACCGCTGCGGAGACCACCGCCATGGGCGTGCGGCTCGGCTCGGCGGTGACCGTCGAGATCGAGGGCGTCGACAAGCCGGCGCTCATCGCCCAGACCATCTCGCTGTACGTCCCCGAGTCCTGAGGGACGCCGATGAGGCCCGGAGGACCACCGCGGTCGTCCGGGCCTGTGGTGTTCGAGGGGGCGGGCGTTCAGAGCCGTTCGACGACCATCGCCATGCCCTGGCCGCCGCCCACGCACATCGTCTCCAGCCCGTAGCGCCCGCCGGTGTCGGCGAGCGCGTTCAGGAGCGTGGAGGTGATCCGCGCGCCGGTCATGCCGAACGGATGCCCGACGGCGATCGCACCGCCCTTGACGTTCAGCTTCTCCTCGTCGATGCCGAGCATCCGCGCCGAGGGGATCACCTGCGCGGCGAACGCCTCGTTGATCTCCACGAGGTCCATGTCCTCGATGCCCAGGCCCGCCAGCGCGAGCGCCCTCCTGCTGGCCTCGACCGGTCCGAGGCCCATGATCTCCGGGGACAGGGCGCTCACGCCGGTGGAGACGATTCGCGCCACCGGCTCCAGCCCGAGCTCCTCGACGACCCGCTCGGAGACGACGACCACGGCGGCGGCGCCGTCGTTGAGCGGGCAGGCGTTGCCCGCGGTGACGGTGCCGTCGGGGCGGAACACCGGGTCCAAGGTGGCGAGCTTCTCCACCGTGGTGCCCGCGCGCGGGCTGTCGTCGGCGGAGACGACGGTGCCGTCGGCGAGAGTGACCGGGGTGATGTCGCGCTCCCAGAAGCCCTCGGCGATGGCCTGCTCGGCTCGCTGCTGGCTGCGAGCGGCGAAGGCGTCCTGCTGCTCGCGGCCGACGCCGCACAGGCCGGCGACGTTCTCGGCGGTCTGGCCCATCGCGATGTAGGGGTCGGGCAGGAGGCCATCCTGGCGCGGGTCCGTCCACACCAGGGCGCCGCCCTCGGCGCGTCGCTCGGTGCGCTCGAGGGCCTCGGCGAAGCGGGGGTTGTTCAGGTCGACGCCGGGGATGGCGTCGCTCGACCCTTCGGCCATGCCGCTGAGCGACTCGACGCCGGCCGAGACGAACACGTCGCCCTCGCCGGCCTTGATCGCGTGGAAGGCCATGCGGGTGGACTGGAGGCTGGAGGAGCAGTACCGGGTCACCGTGGTGCCGGGGACGGTGTCCCAGCCGAGCAGCACGGCGACGATGCGGGCCATGTTCATGCCCTGCCGCCCGCCCGGCAGTCCGCAGCCGAGCAGCAGGTCGTCGATCCTGGACGGATCCAGCCCGGGGACCCGGTCGACGGCGGCGCGCACCATCTGCGCGGCGAGGTCGTCGGCGCGGGTGTCCTTGAGCGACCCCTTGTGGGCCCGCCCGATGGGCGAGCGCGCGGTCGCGACGATGTAGGCCTCGGTCATGTGGTGTCCCTTTCTAGACGAATGCCTGGTGGCCGGTGATCGCCCGGCCGACGATGAGGGTGTTCATGTCGCGCGTGCCCTCGTAGGAGTAGACGGCCTCGGCGTCGGCGAAGTGCCGCGCGACGCCGTAGTCGAGTTGGATGCCGTTGCCGCCGAGGATCTCCCGGCACCATCCGACGGTCTCGCGCATGCGGGAGGTGACGAAGGCCTTGGCCATCGCGGCGTGCTCGTCGCGCTGGACGCCCTGGTCCTGCATGCGCGAGACCTGCACGCACATGGCGATGCTGGCGGTGATGTCGGCGAGCGTGCTCACGAGCTTGTCCTGCACGAGCTGGAAGGAGGCGATGGGCCGGCCGAACTGCTCGCGTTCCTTGGCGTACTTCGCGGCGGCCTCGTAGGCGCCGACGGCGATGCCGACGGCCTCCCAGGCGACTCCGGCGCGGGTGAGGCGCAGGATCTTGGCGACGTCGCGGAAGGAGTCGATGCGCTGGAGCCGGTCGGACTCGGGGACCTCGACGTCGGTCAGTTCGATGTCGGCGTTCTGGACCGAGCGCAGCGACTGCTTGCGCTCGATCTTGGTGGCGGTGAAGCCGGGCGCGTCTCCCCGCACGAGGAAGCCCTTGACCTGGCCTTCCTCGGTGTCCTTGGCCAAGATGACGGTGACGTCGGCGAAGGTGGCGTTGCCGATCCAGCGCTTGGCGCCGTTGAGGATCCAGGTGTCGCCGCGGCGCGTGGCGGTGGTGCGGAGCCCTTTGGCGGCGTCGGAGCCGGCGAGGGGCTCGGTGAGCCCGAAGGCGCCGATGGTCTCGCAGCGGCCCATGGGCGGCAGCCATTGCGCGCGCTGCTCGTCCGAGCCGCCGACGCCGATCGAGGTCATCGCGAGGCCGCTGGTGACGCCGACGAAGGTCGCGAACGAGGCGTCGACGCGGGCCATCTCGAGGGCGCACCAGCCGCGGTAGACGGCGCTGTTCTCGAAGCGGGCCGCCTCGGGCCACGCCGCGCCGACCACGCCGGTCTCGGCGAAGCCGGAGATGAGGTGGTACGGGAACTCGGCGCGTTCCCAGTAGTCGTCGGCGATGGGGCGGACCTCGCGTTCCATGAACTCCCGCAGGCCGAGCACGGCCTCGCGCTCCACCGGGGTGAGCGCGTCCTGGAAGGAGTAGAAGTCGGCGTCGAGCACGTCGTGGGCCATCGTCATCGGTCCTCCGATCCGGGCCGACCGAGCCGAACATTCCGACCGGTCGGTCTGTGACTAGTATGCATGATTACGTAATCCTTCCACCGATTGCCCCAAGGAGTGGCCATGACGGGATATCGACATGTGTTCCCATTGCGCTGGAACGACAACGATCAGTACGGCCACATGAACAACGCCGTGTACTACGAGGCGATGGACTCGGCGGTGAACATGTGGATGATGTCCAACGCGGCGCTCGACCCGCAAGGGCCCGTGATCGGGCTGGCACGGGCCTCGTCGTGCGAGTTCCTCGAGCCGGCGTCGTTCCCCGAGGTGCTGGAGGTCGACGTCGCCGTCGCCCGGCTCGGCACGACCTCGATCACCTGGGACCTGGCGATCGTGCGGAGCGGGGCGCCGGATCGCGACGCCCCGCTGGCGCTGGGCCGGTTCACGCACGTGTTCGTGGACCGGGACCGGCGCCGCCCGGTGCCGGTCCCCGAGCCGATCCGGTCCGCGGTGGTGGAGCGGCTCAAGGTGGGCTGAGCGGGGTCGCCGCTATTTCCCGAACGTCTCCACGAGCTCGCGCTTGAGGACCTTCCCGCTCGGACCGAGCGGGAGGGTCTCCACCAGGTGCACCACGCGCGGGTACTTGTAGGCGGCGACCTTCTCCTTCATGTACGCCACCAGCTCCTCGGCGGTCGCGCTGCGGCCCTCGGCGAGGACGACGGCGGCGTGGACCTCCTGGCCGTGCATCTCGTCCGGCACGCCGAAGATCGCCGCGATCGACACCGCGGGGTGCCGGGCCAGCACCGCCTCGACCTCCGTGGGGTACACGTTGTAGCCGTTGCGGATGATCATGTCCTTCTTGCGGTCCACGATGGTCACGATGCCGTCGGCGTCGACCGTGCCGAGGTCGCCGGTGCGGAACCAGCCGTCCACGACGGCGGCCGCGGTGGCGTCGGGCCGGCCCAGGTAGCCCTTCATGAGGTTGTGGCCGCGCACGACCAGTTCCCCGAGCTCGCTCTGGCCGTCCGGCGCGGGATCGGGCAGGAGCTCGATCCGGTCCTCGGCCTCGGGATCGGCCACGGCGACGTCGACGCCCCACATGGGACGGCCGACCGTGCCGGGCCGGATGGGCTCGGCGGTGATGTTGAACGTGCACGACGGGGAGGTCTCGGTGAGCCCGTAGCCCTCGTGGACCTGCGCCCCGTACGCCTCCTCGAACGCCTCCAGCAGCGCCACCGGCAGCGCCGCGCCGCCGGAGACGGCGTACCGCAGCGGCGGCCGGTCCGGTGAGCGCTTGGCGGCCTCGACCATCCCGGCGAAGTTGGTCGGGACGGCGGTGAACACGGTGGCCCGGTGGCGCGTCAGCAGCGCGAGCGCCTCGTCGGGGTCGAACTTCGGCAGCAGGATGATCGAGGCCCCGGTCCTGAAGGCCATGTTGAGCACGGCCATCTGCCCGAACGAGTGGAAGAACGGCAGCCCGCCGTAGACGATGTCGTCCGGGCGCATGTCGAAGGAGTCGATGAGCGAGCAGTGCACCTGCTCGATCATCGCCAGGTGCGAGCCGACGGCGCCCTTCGGCGTGCCGGTCGTGCCCGAGGTGTAGAGGATGGTCGCGGCGGCGAGCGGGTTGACCAGGGTGTGGCGGGCGATCGGCGTCGCCGCGGCGGCCTCCTCCTCCAGCCGGGCGACGGGTGCGCCGCCGAGCTCCAGGCCTTCGGGGGCGAGCACGGTCACCAGCGGCACCTTCGCGATCGCGGCGGCGGGCGCGGCCTCGGCCAGCATGGGCGCGGCGGCCACGACGAGGTCGGCCTCGGCGTCCTCGAGGACGAACGCGATCTCCTCGGCCTTGAACAGCAGGTGCACGGGAATCACGACGGCGCCGAGCGAGAGCGCGGCGTAGTAGACGCGCGGGAAGTCCGGCACGTTCGGCACCACCATCGCGACGCGCGAGCCGGCGCCGATGCCGCGCGCGGCCAGCGCCCCGGCGTACGCGCGGGTCTGCTCCCACAGGGCCCCATAGGTGATGGTGTGCCCCATGAAGTGGAGAGCGGGCCGCTCGGGGTGGCGGCGGGCGGTCTCGGCGAGGATGCTCGCGATCGAGAGCGTGCCTTGACCGGGTCCGTCGACGGCGGGGTCGGGACGGTGCGTCATTGCAGGTCTCCTTCCAGAGGGATTCGGGGTCGCATCTCGGCCTTGCCGAGGGCGGCGAGGTGGACCTCGTCGGGTCCGTCGGCCAGGCGCATCGCGCGCGCGCCGGCCAGCATCGCGGCCAAGGGCTCCTGGCCGGTCAGTCCCGCGGCGCCGAACAGTTGGATCGCCTGGTCGAGGATGCGCTGAACGGCGCGGGGAACGGCGATCTTGATGGCCTGGATCTCGGTCATGGCCCGCTTGTTGCCGACGGTGTCCATGAGCCAGGCGGTCTTGAGCACGAGCAGGCGCAGCGCTTCGAGCTCGATGCGGGACTCGGCGGCCCAGGCGCGGACGAGGCCCTTCTCGGCGAGCGGCCCGCCGAACGCGACGCGGTCGTTCGCTCTGGTCCGCGCCAGGTCGAGGGCGCGTTCGGCCATGCCGAGCGCGCGCATGCAGTGGTGGACGCGGCCGGGCCCGAGCCGGGCCTGGGCGATGGCGAAGCCCTCCCCTTCGCCGCCGAGGAGGTTCGCGGCCCGGACGCGGACGTCGTCGAAGTGGACTTCGGCGTGGCCGCCGTGGTCGCGGTCGTCGTAGCCGAGGACGGTCAGCGGCCGCACGACGGTGACCCCCGGCGTCTCGCGCGGGACGAGGACCATCGACTGCTGCCGGTGCCGCGGCGCCTCGGGGTCGGTCTTGCCCATGACGATGAACAGCCGGCAGTCGGGGTTCATCGCGCCGGTGGCGAACCATTTGCGGCCCGAGATCACGTAGTCGGCGCCGGCGCGGCGGATGTGGGTGGCGATCTGCGCGGCGTCCGAGGAGGCGACGTCGGGTTCGGTCATGCAGAACGCCGATCGGATCTCGGCCTCCAGCAGCGGTTCGAGCCATTGGCGCTGCTGCTCGCGGGTCCCGAAGTGGGCCAGGAGCTCCATGTTGCCGGTGTCGGGGGCGGCGCAGTTCATCGCGGCGGGTGCGAGGCGGGGGCTGTGCCCGGTGAGCTCGGCGACGGGGGCGTACTGGAGGTTGGTGAGCCCGGCGCCGCGGCCGTCGCCGTTCGGTCCGGGCGGCAGGAACAGGTTCCACAGGCCCCGCTCGCGCGCCACCTTCTGGAGCTCGCGCACGACGGGACGGAAGGTCCACTCCTCCGGTGTGGACTCGACCTGTTCGCGCAGCACGGCCTCGGCGGGCAGGACGTGCGCGTCCAGAAAGGCCCGCGCCTCCTCGACGTAGGCGGTCGTCATCTCGTCCGCTTGGAAATCCACAGCCCCTCCTCGGCCAGCGGCGCCACGAGGTCGCCGATCGTCTCGAACCCTTCGCCGACGGTCTGCCCGCCGGTGTAGCGGTAGTGGATGCCCTCGAGGATCACGGCCAGTTTGTAGCAGGCGAACGCCCGATACCAGGCCAGATCCGGCACACCGGTCCCCGAGCGGGAGGCATAGGCCTCGACGACCTCGTCGAAGTCGGGGTAGCCGGCGCCGGGCACGATCGCGCCCGCGGCGGCCTCGCCCCCGCGCAGTTCGCGTATGTGCCAGTACATGCCGAGCATCCCCAGGTCCACGAGCGGGTCTCCGAGCGTGGCCATCTCCCAGTCGAGGACGGCCGCGACGCGCGGCCGATCCCTCGGACCGGCGACGAGCACGTTGTCGAGCCGGTAGTCGCCGTGGACGACGCCGGCGCGCCGGCCCTCGTCGGGCGGCGAGGCGGCGAGCCGGTCCTGGAGTTCGTCGAGTGCCGGCTGCTCCCGCGACCTGGAGGCGTCGAGTTGACGCCTCCAGGTCTTCATCTGGCGGGCGAGGTAGCCGGCGGGGCGGCCGAAGTCGCCCAGGCCCACCGCTTCGGGGTCGGCGGCGTGCAGGTCGGCGAGGATCTCGGCGAGTTCGATGCCGAGCCGGCGCAGCCCGGTCTCCTCCCACCCGGCGTTCTGCGCCGGATTGGAGAGGACCTCGCCGTCGACGTACTCCATGACGAAGAAGACCGTGCCGGTGACCTCGCCGGCCTCGGTGTCGTCGACGAGGTCCACCGTGGACGGCACCGGGACGACGCCCTTGAGCGCCGAGATGACCCGGTGCTCGCGGCGCATGTCGTGCGCCGTGGAGAGCACGTGGCCCAGCGGGGGCCGCCGCAGCACCAGCGGCGTCCGCGCGCCGTCCACCCGGTAGGTGAGGTTGCTGCGCCCGCCGTCGATCAGCGCCGCCCTCAGCGGCGCGTCACCGGCGAGTTCCGGATGCTCGCGCTCAAGCCACCGGCCCAGGCCGGGCACGTCGAGCCCGGGCACCTCGGCCGTCTCGTCCACTTCGGTCATCGACTCCCTCTTCTTGTCCGGCGTTGCGTGTCCGCGCTTCCCGCTACTGAGGCGGGACGCCCTCGTTCTCCAGCGGCACGGGCTCGGCCTCGATCGTCTCGACCTGGCCGTTGCTCACGCTGTAGGTGGTGCCCACGTAGTCCTGGACGCCCTCGTCGACGATGGTGATGCCGACGCTGCGGTAGGCGGCGTGGTCGTCGGGGCCGAACGACAGCGGCACGATGCCGTTGCCGACGAGGTCGCCCGATTCGACGGCCTCCACGAGCGACTCGCGGGTGGGGTCCTCCCCCGCGGCCGCGAGCGCCTCGGCGAACAGGTAGGCGACGCTCATGCCGAACACCGTGTTGCCGGTGAACGGCTCGCCGCCGTTGTACTCCTCGTTGATCCGCGTGAACAGCTCGACCCATTCGCCCTCGGGGCTGAACGGGAGGTAGTTGACGCTCACCATGCCCTGGAGCAGGAGCGGGGCGGTCTCCTCGCCGAGGTAGCCCACGAGCGTCGGGTAGTCGGCCCCGGAGGACGAGACGTACCACCGCGGGAACCATTCGAGCTGTGCGGCGGTGCCGATCGCGCGCGCGGTGAAGCCGTTGATGGTGCCGAGCACGTTGATCTCGCAGTCGGCCTCCATCATGGCGCCGATCTGGGCGCTGACGTCCTCGCTGGAGACCGAGTAGTTCTGGATCTCGACGATGGTCTCGCCGCCGACGACGGCCTCGACGCCTTCGAGGATGCCCTCGCCGTAGTCGTCGTCCTGGCCGAGGACGCAGATCCTGGCGTCCGGGTCCTGCTCGACCGCGTACTGGGCGAGGGCGGCGCCCTCGGTGACGTAGTCGGCGTTGAAGGCGAAGGTGTTCGGATACACCCCAGGCTGGTTCCAGGTCAGGGAGCCGGAGGAGACGAACAGGTCGGGGACGCCCTGCTGGTCGAGGTAGTCGAGCACGGACGAGTGAGTGGGCGTGCCGAGGCCGTTGACGATCGCGAAGACGTCGTCCTCGGTGACGAGCTCGCGGACGACCGACTGCGTATTCGCCGGGTCGTAGGCGTCGTCCTTGACGATGTACTCGATGTCGCGGCCGTGGATGCCGCCGTTGTCGTTGAGGTACTCGAAGTACGCGGTGGTGGCCGCCGAGATGGTCGAGTAGCCGGCCGCGGCGGGGCCGGTCAAGGGCTGGTGGGTGCCGATGGTGACGGTGTCGTCGGTGATGCCGGGGGTGTCCTCCGAATCGCCGGGGGTGCTGCACGCGGTCAGCCCGAGGGCCGCCGCGGCGGCCAAGGCGGCCGCCGTTCTGGTGGGGATTCGCATTCCGATCACCTCTCTGTGTTCGTTGCAGGGGTTGCGATGTCAGTGGGCTCGGAGGCCGGTGCGGGCTCGGCCGGCGGGGCCGTCGGCTTTCGGCGGCGGAGCCGCCCGAGCAGGCCGGCCACGCCCTGCGGCCAGGCGATCGTCACCGCGACGATGACGAGGCCGAACAGCAGGACGGCGAGGTTGCCGTCGAGCCGCTGCCCGAGATCGGCGGGCACGGCGCCGACGAGCTCGTCGACCACCCAGGGCAGGGCGACGATGAGGACCGCGCCGACGGCGGCCCCGCCGATGCTGCCGAGGCCGCCGATGACGGCGGCGACCACGAGGGAGAGCGAGAACGCCAGGCCGTACCCGCCGGGGGTGACCTGCTGGGTGACGATCGCCAGCGCCGCGCCGCCGAGTCCGGCGGGGATCGCGCTGGCGACGAACGCGCCGGTCTTGACCGCACCGGGATCCACTCCGGACAGCTGCGAGGCGGTCTCGTCGCCGAGGACGGCGCGCATGCGCAGGCCGGCCCGGCCGGAGCGGAGCGCGACGAGCGGCACCACGGCGACGGCGGCGATGACGATCGCGAGCCACGCGTGCCACTGCTCGACGGCGATGAGGGCCGCGAGGGGCTCGGGTACCGCCAAGAACGGTGCGCGGGCGCCTTGGTCGCCGCCGATCGGGAGGGTGCTCGCCGCCGAGGGCAGCGCGATGACGAGGGCGAGGGTCAGGCCCGCGAGGTAGGGCCCCTTGAGCCGGGCGGCGGCCATGCCGAGCAGGAGGCCGAGCACGCCGGAGACGGCGACGGCTCCGGCGAGGCCCGCGAGGAGGATGAGCACGGTCGACTCGGGGGCGGCCTCGGCGACCGCCGTGGCGGTCATGGCGAAGCCGTAGCCGCCGGAGGCCATGAGCACCGCGTGGCCGAGGGAGAGCTGGCCGGTGAGTCCGACCAGGACGGTGAGTCCGGCGACGGCGGCGAAGCAGGCGGCGGCGGTGGCGAGCTGGTAGTTGCGGAACGGGTCGAGGCCGAAGGTGGCCGCGAGGGCGAGGAGGGTGAGCAGCGCGGCGCGCAGGGAGAGCCTCATGCTGACCGGGCCTCCCTCGCGGAGAAGAGTCCGCCCGGTCGCACCAGGAGCACCACCGTCAGGAGGGCGAGCACGGCCAGTGGCACGGCGGCGGCCGAGACGTACCCGGTGACGAGGCTGGCGAGCATCCCGATGGCGACGCCGGCCACGAGGGCGCCGACCGGGGAGTCGAGCCCGCCGACCACGGCGACGGCGAAGGCGTTGACGAAGAGCAGGTCGGCGGCGTGCGGGTTGAGGCCGAGTTCGGTGGGCACCAGCAGGAGCGCGGCGAGTGCCGCCGCGGCCACCGAGAGCATCCAGCCGACGGTGACCATGCGGGGCACGCGCACGCCGAGGAGCCGGGAGGTCTCGGGTGCGAAGGCGGCGGCCCGCAGTTGCAGACCGAGGGAGGTGCGAGCGAACAGCAGCGCGAGCGCGGCCATGACGACTGCGGCGATGACGAGGGTGAACAGCCCGTACGGGGAGAGCACGGGGACGTCACCGACGATGAAGGGCCGCTCGGAGAACGGCGCGCTGATCGGGCGGTGCTCGGGGCCGAAGGCGATGGCGAGCCCGGCTTGGAGGACCATCACCAGTCCGATCGCGACGATCATGCTCGGCAGGGGCGTCTGATGCGGCACCCGTTTCATGAGCCCGCGTTCGACGGCCGCACCGAGGAGCGCTCCCGTCGCGAGCCCGCCGAACAGGCCGAGCCAGTACGAGCCGGTGGCGGCGGTGAGCGCGAAGGCGACGTACACGGCGCACACGGCCATGGCGGCTTGGGCGAAGTTCACCACCCGGGCCGCGCGCCACACGATCACCAAGGAGAGGGCGAAGAGCGCCAGGACGGCCCCGCGGGCGAGACCGGTCGAGAGCAGGAAGACGAGTCGGTCCATCAGAACCCCAGGTAGGCGTGCCGGAGGGCGGGATCGGCGGCGAGGGCGGCGGCCGGTCGATCGGCCACCACCTCGCCGAGGGAGAGCACCACGCCGCGGTGGGCCACGGAGAGGGCGCCGGTGACGTTCTGCTCGGCGAGCAGCACGGTCAGGCCGGTGCGTTCGGCGGTCTCGCGGAGCACGCCGAGCAGCTGCGCCACGACGAGCGGGGCGAGGCCGAGGGAGGGTTCGTCGAGCAGCAGGACGCGTGGACGGGAGACGAGCGCGCGGGCCAGCGCGAGCATTTGACGCTCGCCTCCCGAGAGGGTGTGCCCGGCGGCGTGGCGGCGGCGGGCGAGGGGTTCGAAGAGGTCGTACATCTCCTCGACGGCGGCGCGGCGGGCCCGGCCGCGGTGCCGCCACAGGGCGCCGAGTCGGAGGTTCTCCTCGACGGTGAGTTCGACGACGACGCTGCGCCCTTCGGGGACGAGCGCCAGCCCGCGCCGGACGCGGTCCTCGGTGGACACTGCCGTGAGGTCGTCGCCGTCGAGCAGGATCCGGCCGCCGCGGGCGGCGACCTGGCCGGTGAGGGCGCGGAGCAGTGTGGTCTTGCCGGCGCCGTTGGCGCCGAGAAGGGCGACGATGGCGCCGTCGGCGATCTCGATGCTCAGCGCTGCGATGACGGGGGCGCCGTCGCCGTAGCCGACGGTGAGGTCGCGGCAGGTCAGGGTGCTCATGAGGCGGCCTCCAAACCGAGGTAGGCGGCTTCGACGGCGGGGTCGCCGCGCACCTGGTCGGGTTCGCCGCAGGCGATGACCCTGCCGAAGTCGAGGACGACGACGCGGTCGGCGATGTCCATGACGAAGTCGACGTGGTGCTCCACGAGCAGGACGGCGCAGCCGGCGTCGGCGACGCGGCGGATCGCGGCGGTGAGCGCGGCGATGTCGGCGGGGGCGAGGCCGCCGGCGGGCTCGTCGAGCAGCAGGAGGTCCGGTTGGGAGACGAGCGCGCGGGCGAGTGCGACGCGTTTGCGCTCGGGGTAGGGCAGGGTGCCGGCGGGGCGGTCGGCGGCGTCGGCGAGGTCGAGCTCGTCGAGGATCGCGCGGGTCCGGGCGGCGGCCTCGGCGGAGGTGACGCGCAGGCTCGACATCGGCACGAGGAGGTGTTCGCGGACGCTCATGCGGTCGAACAGTCCCAGTCCCTGGAGGGTGCGGGAGACGCCCGCTGCCAGGAGGCCGGTGGGCTTGCCCGGTGCGGGGCGGCCGCCGATGCGGACGGCGCCGGCGCGGGGTTTCACGAGGCCGCACACGGCGTTGAACACGGTGGTCTTGCCGGCGCCGTTGGGGCCGATGAGGGCGACCGTCTCGCCGTCGCCGACGGTGAATGCGACGTCGTCGAGGGCGGTGAGGCCGCCGAAGGTCACGTGGAGGCCGCTCACTTCGAGCCGAGGGGGCCCGCCGGGCGGAGGGGTCTTCGTCATCTTGGTACTCGCACCTCTTCGTGTCGGAGTACCGCCACTCTACCTGAAATACCGACCGGACGGTATGTGCGTGGCGGTGTGAATCCATTTCGATATGGAGACGGCTCGAACCGAGGTCTCAGACGTGTGGGATGCCGGCGGTCATGCCGCCGTCCACGACGATCTCGGTGCCGGTCACGTAGGCCGAGGCGTCGCTCGCGAGGAACAGGACCGCGCCGGTGAGGTCGCCCGGGACGCCCCCGCGCGTGAGCGGGATGATGAGCGCGTCGGGGTCGATGCGCTTGCTCATCTCGGTGTCGATGAAGCCCGGGTGGATCGAGTTGACGCGGATGCCTGAGGAGCCCAGTTCGACAGCGAGCGACTTGGTCAGCCCGCGGACGGCGAACTTCGAGGCGGTGTAGCCGTGGAGGCGGACGCTGCCGCGCAGTCCCTCCACTGAGGAGACGTTGACGATCGAGCCGCGCCCGGCGGCCTTCATCGCCGGGACCACGGCCCGGCAGCCGAGGAAGGTGCCGGTGAGGTTCACGGCGATCACCGCGTTCCACTTCTCGAGGGTGAAGTGCTCGATCGGCGCGGCGTTGGCGATCCCGGCGTTGTTCACCAGCACGTCAACGCCGCCGAACGATGCGATCGTGTCGGCGACGGTGCGGTCCCAGGCCGCCTCGTCGGCCACGTCCAGCCGCGTGAAGCGGGCGCGGTCGCCGAGCTCGGCGGCCAGCGCCTCGCCCTCCTCGGCGAGGATGTCGGCGATGACGACGCCGGCGCCCGCGCCGTGCAGGGCCCGGACGTAGGCCTCCCCGATGCCGCGCGCGCCGCCAGTGACGATCGCGACGCGTCCGTCCATATCGGTCATCTCCACCGCCTCACTCGGCGATCCGCACCACGAGCCGCCCCGTGGTGCTCCCGGACGCCACCCGCTGGACCGCCGCGGCGGCCTGGTCGAACGGCACGACCTCGGCCACGACGGGGCGGACGGCGCCCTCGTCGGCCAATCGCGTGAGCTCCTCGTGCGCCTCGACGACGAGCTCCGGGCGGCGCTGCTGGTACAGGGCCCAGTGGAGACCGAGCACGCTGTAGTTCTTGACGAGGGGGTGGCCCGCCTGGACGGCGGGGATGGTGCCGCTGGCGAAGCCGACCACGATGATGCGTCCCTCGAAGGCCACGCAGCGGGTCGAGCCCTCGAAGGCCTCGCCGCCGACGGGGTCGAACACGACGTCGGCGCCGCCCAGCTCGCGCTTGACCGCGCCGATCCAGTCGTCCTCGCGCAGCAGGACCTCGCCCGCGCCCGAGGCGCGGGCGACCTCGGCCTTGGCGGCGCTGCCGACGACGCCGACCACGGTCGCTCCGGCGGCGGCCCCGAGCTGGCAGGCGGCGGTGCCGACCCCGCCCGCGGCGGCGTGGACGAGCAGAGTCTCTCCGGATCGGAGCGCGGCGCGGCGGTGGAGGCCGAACCACGCGGTCTGGTAGGCGATCGTGAGCGAGGCGGCGGCCGCGTCGTCGAGCGACGCCGGGGCCGGGCGCACGGCCTCGGCCGGCACGGCGGCGTACTCCGCCATGACGCCGATCTTCGAACCGACGACACGCGTGCCCGTCTCGAGTCCGGTCACGCCCGGCCCGAGGGCGACGACGTCGCCGCACAGCTCGATGCCGGGGATGAACGGCAGCTCGGGGCGTACCTGGTAGCGGCCTCGGGCCAGGAGCGCGTCGGGGAAGTTCACCGCGGCGGCGCGCACCCGGACGAGGACCTCGCCGGGCCCCGGTTCGGGCAGCTCGACCTCGTGCACTTCCATGACCCGCTCGGGTTCGCCGTGGGCGGTCACACGCCAGGCGCGCATCGAATCAGCCATCGGTCCTCCTGATGCCTCGCAGGAACAGCTCGGTGATCTGCTGGGCCACTTCGCCCTTGGTCTCGGGTCCTTCGGGCGAGTACCAGTGCGGCAGATAGTGGACGTCGGAGAAGAAGTGCGCGATGAGCACCGAGGTCGGCATGTCGTCGCGGAAGCGGCCCTCGGCCTGGCCGCGGGCGATGAGTTCGGCGAACGCGTCGTGGTATTCGCGGCGGCGGCGCTTGACCTCCTGCTGGCGCTCGGGCGCGAGCATGTGCTGGCTGCGGAAGAAGATGGTGCCTTCGGGAAGGAAGTCGATGGAGGTGACGACCACGTCCTCGCACACGGCGCGCAGGACCTCCTCGGCCTCGCCGCCCCGAGCGGTGATCTCGTCGAGCCGCCGCTTCTGGAGCGACAGCATGCGCTCGTAGATCGCGAACAGGAGGTCGTCCTTGGAGGTGAAGTAGTGGTACATCGCGCCTTTGGTGACGCCGGCGGCCTGCACGATCTGCTGGACGCTGGTATTGGCGTAGCCCTGTTCGGCGAACAGTTCCAGTGCGGCGCGCAGGACTTCGTCGGGGACGCTCTTGGTCTTCATGGCACCCATCTTTCACCCCGCCTGCCGGTTGCCGGCGCCGCCGTCGACGAGCAGCGTCTGTCCGGTGATCCACGCGGCGTCATCGGACAGGAGGAAGGCGGCGGGTCCGGCGACGTCCTCGGGGACGCCGAGGCGGCCCAGAGGGTAGGCCGCGGCGGCCTGCTCCTCGCGTCCTTCGTAGAGCGCCCGGGAGAGTTTGGTCTTGATGACGGCGGGGGCGAGCGCGTTGACGCGCACGGCTGGGGCGAGCTCGTCGGCGAGCTGGATCGTCAGGTTGATCAGGGCGGCCTTGGAGACGCCGTAGAAGCCGATGTTGGGGCTGGCGGCGGTGCCGGCGATCGAGGCCATGTTCAGCACCGAGCTCGGCTGCGCGGCGGCGACGGCGTCGCGGGTCCAGTCCAGGGACGCGAGCACGTTCACCTCGAAGACCTTGCGGGCGAGGTCGGCGTCGAGGCCGGTGAGCGGGCCCCAGGCGGGGTTGATGCCGGCGTTGTTGACCAGGTGGTCGAGCCGGCCGAACCGCTCGAGCGCGCGCGCGAGGGCCTCGGCGCGGTGCCCCGGGTCGTCGGCGCGGCCGCGCACCCCGCAGGCGCGCTCCTCGCCGAGGCCGGCCACCGCCGCGTCCAGGCGCTCCTCGTCGCGCCCGGTGATGACCACCGAGGCGCCCTCGGACACCAGCCGCTGGGCGACCGCCAGTCCGATGCCCCTGCTGGCCCCGGTGATCAGGGCGACTCTGCCCTCGAACCTCTGCATGCGCGACTCCATACCGTCTGGTCGGTTTGCAGTCGACCCTACCATGCGCCGCCCGCGCACTCCGGCGGACGCTTTACGCCAGCGAGCCCCAACCGGGGAACAGGTGCATGCGGTCCTCGGCGGCCGGCCGGTCGAGGAGGACGTCGGCCCACCGTGCGGCGCACAGGGAGACGGCGCCGTCGGCGGGACCGTCGAGCACATAGGCGATGAGCCTGAGCTCGACTTCGGACATCATCGCGGCGATGATCCGGTGGACGCCGTCGAGCAGCAGCACGTGGTGGTCGACCGCATAGGCCGGGATGAGGAGCATGACGGGGCCGTGCTGCTCGGCGAAGCGGTGGCGGAAGTAGCCGACCCGCGCCGCCACGCCGTTGTTCCAGGAGGTCGGGCTGCGCACGGCCTGCCCGATCGTCATCGGCGTCGAGCCCAGGTCGAACTCCGAGCCGGGACCGCCCGCCCCGCCGGCGAACCACGGCGTGAGCATGCGTGCGATGCGGGACCTGTCGGTGACGACGAGCTCGGTCACGGGCGCGCTGCAACGCTCGAGCCGTTCCCATGACAACCGCACGCCTATCGAATCGGCGAACAGTTGATGAAAAGTACTCAGGTCCACTTGCTCAATTTACAACCGGGAAACCTGCCGTCACTCGGTCGAACGGTCAGACTTGCGCGTCTGCGATTCACCGAATAGGAGGTGCGACGGTCCCCCGCTCGACCAGGCGCACGCCGAGGGTGAGCGCCTTGTCCGGATGCTCGCGGCCCGCGAGGCGGTCGAGCAGCAGCCGCACCGTCATCGAGGACTTCGCGGGCAGGTCCTGGGCGACCGTCGTCAGTTTCGGGGTGACGTAGGTGGCGATGTCGAGGTCGTCGTAGCCGATGACCGACACGTCGCCGGGAACGGTCCGTCCCGACTCCGCCAGGCCCTCCATGACGCCGATGGCCATGATGTCGGCGGTCCCGAAGACCGCCGTGACCTCGGGGTGCCGTTCGGCCAGGCGGCGCCCGAAGGCGAGACCGTCGGCGTGCGTGGTCTCCACCGCGAAGAGCAGCCGCTCGTCCCAGGCGATCCCGGCCCCGTCGAGCACGTGCCGGAAGCCCTCGTAGCGCTGGCGGACGACGCCGGTCGCGGAGAAGGGCGGGCCGGCGAAGGCGATGCGCCGGTGCCCCAGACCGACGAGGTGCCGCGCCGCCAGCTCGGCCCCGGCGAAGTCGTCGGAGCGCACGCCGATGGTCAGTGCGTTCTCGGAGTAGCTGTCCATCGCGACCAGCGCGACATCGCCGACGGTGCGGCTGGTGAGCCGGTCGATCTCCCAGTCCTGGAAGCCCAGCAGGACCGCGCCGTCGAGGTTCCACGAGCGCAGTGCCTCGGTGATCTCGTCGGGGCGCGCGATGCCGCGGAGCATGAGGTGGTAGTCGTGTTTGCGCAGCTCGCGTTCGAGCATGCCGATGACCTCGACGGTGTGGGGGCTCATGGTGAGGCTGTTGTCGTCGACGGCGGGCACGAGGAGTCCGATCAGCCTGGAGGACTTGGCGGCCAGGCTCCTGGCCGACGCGCTCGGCACGTAGCCGCGCTGCTCGACGATCCGGAGGATGCGGTCCCTGGTGGCCTCGGAGACCCGCGCCTGCTTTCCGTTGACCACATTGGACACTGTCATGAGACTGACGCCGGCCTCGGCGGCGATGTCCTTCAGCGTGACGCGCAAGGGGGCTCCTTTCGGGAACGGCGGGCAAGCGCTCTCGGTCCGAGTGCCGGACATCCGCTGTTGACAAGTCTGACATCCAAGGTTTAAGCTCTCGGAAAGGTATAGCGCTAAACCTATCATGACCAGCGACTTCCATCGCTGCCATGCCGACCGAAAGGAACCCGCGTGCATTCCCGACCCCGAACCGAAACGGCCGACGCCTGGTGGCGCGGCGCGGTGATCTACCAGGTCTACCCGCGCAGCTTCGCCGACTCGAACGGCGACGGGACCGGCGATCTGGAGGGTGTCCGCTCGCGACTGCCCTACCTCGCCGAGCTCGGGGTCGACGCCCTCTGGTTCACCCCCTGGTACCGCTCGCCGCAGGCCGACGGCGGCTACGACGTGGCCGACTACCGGCAGATCGACCCCGCCTTCGGGACCTTGGCGGACGCCGAGCGGCTCATCGCCGACGCGCTCGCGCTCGGCATCCGCACCATCGTGGACATCGTCCCCAACCACCTCTCCTCGGAGCACCGCTGGTTCCGCGAGGCGTTGCTCGCCGACCCCGGTGACCCCTCGCGGGACCGCTTCTGGTTCCGCGAGGGGCGCGGCGAGAACGGCGAGGTGGCGCCCAACGACTGGAAGTCCACCTTCGGCGGCCCGGCATGGACGCGCACCGAGAACCCCGACGGCGCCCCCGGGCAGTGGTACCTGCACCTGTTCGCCCCCGAGCAGCCGGACCTGAACTGGTCGCACCCGGATGTGGCCGCCGAGCACGAAGCGGTGCTGCGGTTCTGGTACGACCGCGGGGTCGCCGGCGTCCGCGTCGACTCGGCCACGATGCTCGTCAAGGACCCCGAGCTGCCGGAGTTCCGGGAGCACTACGGGGACGGCGAACACCCCCACCTCGATCGTGACGAGGTCCACGACGTCTACCGCGGCTGGCGGGCGATCGCCGACTCCTATGAGGAGCCGCGCCTGCTCGTCGGTGAGGTCTGGCTCGCCGAGACCGAGCGGTTCGTGCGCTACCTGCGCGACGACGAGATGCACACGGCCTTCAACTTCGACTTCATGACCCGCCCGTGGGAGGCCGCGGCGCTGCGCGAGTCGATCCGATCGACCTTCGACGCCCACCGGCGGGTCGGCGCCGCGCCCACCTGGGTCCTGTCCAACCACGACGTCACCCGCACCGTCACCCGCTACGGCCGGGCCGACAGTTCGTTCTCCTTCGACGCCAAGCGCTTCGGCGTGCCGACCGACCTCGAACTCGGCGTACGCCGGGCCCGGGCCGCCGCGCTGCTCACCGCCGCGCTTCCCGGGGTCCTCTACGTCTACCAGGGCGAAGAGCTCGGCCTGCCCGAGGTGGAGGACCTGCCCGATGGCGCCCGCCAGGACCCGATGCACTACCGCAGCGGCGGCACCGACCCCGGCCGCGACGGCTGCCGCGTGCCCCTGCCGTGGACCAAGGACGGGACGACCTTCGGCTTCAACGCGCCCGGCTCGGCAGCCCCGTGGCTCCCCCAGCCCGCCGACTGGGGCTCCTACGCCGTCGAGGCGCAGGCGGCCGACCCCGCGTCGATGCTCGCGCTCTACCGCGAGGCCATCGCCCTGCGCCGCGGTGAGCGCGCGCTGCGCGGCGAGGACTTCACCTGGCTCGACACCGGATCCGAGGTGCTCGCCTTCCGCCGAGGCGAGGACCTGGCCTGCGTCGTCAACTTCGGCGACGCGCCGGCGGACCTGCCCGACCACGAAGGCGTGCTCATCGCGAGCGCGCCGCTCATCGACGGACGGCTTCCCGCCGACGCGGCCGCCTGGCTGCGCACCTGACGGCGGACGCATCCCTCTATCCACCTGCACAAGGAGCAACCAATGAAACCCTCTCGCATCATCGCCGCGACGGCCGCCGCAGCGGTCACCGCGCTCGGTGTCACCGCCTGCTCGGAGTCCGAGGACGACGACGGCGTCACCGACATCACCGTCGCCATCGACGCCGGGCTCGAACAGGGCGCCATCGACGCGTTCAACGAGCGCGTCGCCCAGTTCGAGGACGCCCACCCCGACATCGACGTCGAGGTCCAGGAGTACACCTGGACGGCGACCACCTTCACCGCCCAGCTCGCCGGCGGCACCCTGCCGGACGTGTTCACCGTGCCCTTCACCGACGGGCGCGGCCTGATCGAGCGCGGCCAGATCGCCGACATCAGCGCCCTGACCGCCGAGCTGCCCTACATCGACGACTTCAACCCCGAGGTCGCCGCCGCCGGATCCGACGCCGACGGCGACATGTGGGCCGTCCCCTGGTCCGCCTACGGACAAGGCCTGCACTACAACCGCACCCTGTTCGAGGCCGCCGGGCTCGACCCCGACGAGCCGCCGTCCACGTGGGCCGAAGTCCGGGAGGCCGCCGACCAGATCGCCGAGGCCACCGGCGAGACCGGCTACGCCATGATGACCAACGCCAACACCGGCGGCTGGATCCTCACCACCCTCGTCTACGCCATGGGCGGACGCACCGAGGTCGTCGACGGCGACACCGCCACGGCCACCATCGACACTCCCCAGATGCGCGAGGCGATCGACCTGCTCCGGCAGATGCGCTGGGAGGACGACTCCATGGGCGACGAGTTCCTGTACGACTGGGGCACCATCAACCAGGACTACGCCTCCGGCCGCATCGGCATGTACGTCTCCGGCGGCGACCTCTACCGGTCCCTGTTCACCCAGAACGCCTTGAACCCCGACGACTACGGCCTGGCCGTCCTGCCCCTCGAAGGCCCCGACGCCGGCGTCCTCGGCGGCGGCAACCTCGCCGCGGTCAGCCCGAACGCCGAGCCCGATGAGCAGGCCGCCGCGGTCGAGTGGATCGACTTCTACTACATGGAGAAGCTCACCGTCGAACAGGCCGCCGTCGCCGACGCCGAGGCCCTGGCCGAATCCGGCCAGCCCGTCGGGGCCCCGCAGCTGCCCGTCTTCGACAGGGCCACCTACGACGAGTCGCTCACCTGGGTCCAGGAGTACGTCAACGTCCCGCTCGACCAGATGGCCCCCTACACCGAGCAGATCTTCGATCAACCGCTGCTCACCGAACCGACCCGCGCCACCCAGGAGGTCTACGCGGTGCTCGACTCCGTGGTGCAGACCGTCCTGAGCGACGAGGGCGCCGACATCGGCGCGCTGCTGGCCCAGGCCGAGAGCGATGCCCAGACCGCCATCGATTCGGCCGCATAGCCAGCGAGCCGACGATGACCACCACTGACACCCGTCCCGCCGGCCGCTCCGGCGCCCGGGTCGGACCGCGCTCCGCGGCCCGACCCGGGCGGCGCGGACCCCTCGCATGGGCCCGCGGCGGCGGACCGCACACGCTGTTGTTCCTGCTGCCGATGCTGCTCGTGTTCGCGGTGTTCTCCTGGCTGCCGATCGGCCGGGCGATCCTCATGAGCTTCCAGCAGACGAACCTCGTCACCGACCCGGCGTTCGTCGGTCTGGAGAACTTCCAGACCGTCCTGGCCGACCCGCTGCTGTGGACGGCCGTGAAGAACACCCTCTACTTCGCGCTCCTGGCGCTCCTCTTCGGCTACCCGGTCCCGCTCGTCGCGGCCTTGCTGATGAGCGAGGTGCGGCGCTTGCGGGGCCTGTTCAGCGCCCTCGCCTACCTGCCGGTGGTCGTCCCGCCGGTGGTGGCGGTGCTGCTGTGGAAGATCTTCTACGACGCCGGGCCGGAAGGGGTGTTCAACACCCTCCTCGGCCACGTCGGCCTCGGCCCCTACGCCTGGCTCCAGGACGCCGACATCGCCATGCCCGCGCTGGTCCTGGAGGCCACCTGGGCGGCGGCCGGCGGCACCATCATCATCTACCTGGCCGCCCTCACCGGTGTCGATCCGTCGTTGTACGAGGCCGCCGAGATCGACGGCGCCGGCATCTGGCACAAGATCTGGCACATCACGCTGCCGCAGCTGCGCGGCGTCCTGCTCATCACGTTCATCCTCCAGATCATCGGCACCGCCCAGGTCTTCCTGGAGCCGTTCCTGTTCACCGACGGCGGGCCGGCGAACGCGACGGTGACCGTGCTGCTGCTGATCTACCGGTACGCGTTCACCAGTTCCCTCGGCGGCGACTACGGGGCCGCCACGGCGCTGAGCCTCATGCTGGCCCTCGTCCTGGCCGTGTTCTCGGTGCTGTACTTCCGACTCACCCGATCCTGGAGCAGTTCATGACCGGCCCGAGGAGCGCCGACCGCGGCGTCATCGCCCCCACCGACTGGAAGCGGCCGAGCGTCCGCTGGAGCGCGAGGGCGGTCCACGGCGCGCTGCTCGCCGCGTTGATCGCGGTCGGTCTCGGCCCCATGCTGTGGCTCGCCAAGGCCGCCGTCACGCCCACACAGGACACGTTGCGGAAGCCGCTCGCCCTGTGGCCCAGCGGCCTCGACCTCGCCAATCTGGTGGAGGCGTGGACACGCGTCGAGATCGACAAGTACTTCTTCAACACCGTCGCGCTCGCCGCGGGCGCCTGGGCCGTCCAACTGCTCGTCGCCACCACCGGCGGCTACGCGCTCGCGGTCCTGCGGCCGCGCTATGGCAAGGCACTCAGCGGGATCGTGCTCGCCACGCTGTTCGTTCCGAGTGTGGTGCTGCTCGTGCCGCTGTACCTGACCGTGCTCGACCCGCCGCTGCTGGGCACCTCGATGCTCAACACGTTCTGGGCCGTGTGGCTCCCCGCCGGGGCCAACGCGTTCAACGTGCTGCTGATGCAGCGATTCTTCGCGAACCTCCCCAAGGAGGTCTTCGAGGCCGCCCGCGTCGACGGCGCCGGTCCCTACCGGCTGTTCTGGTCGATCGTGCTGCCGATGTCGCGGCCGATCATCGGCGTCGTCTCGGTGTTCGCCGTCATCGCCTCCTGGAAGGACTTCCTATGGCCGATGCTGGTGCTGCCCGACCCGAACCTCCAGCCACTGTCCGTCCGCCTGCCGGCGCTCCAGCGGTTCGTCGAACTCGACGTGTTCCTCGCCGCGCTGGCCATCTCCACGATCATCCCCGTCGCCCTGTTCCTGGCCTTCCAGCGGATGTTCCTGTCCGGAGCGGGCCTCGGAGGCGCGATCAAAGGCTGAACCGAAGCGGGANNNNGGCCCGCCCGGATCGACCGGGCGGGCCGCTTCGGCACCGCGTCAGGCGAAACCGAAGACGAGCGGGAAGACCAGGACGACCGCCCAGGTCCAGCCCGCGTACACGCCGATGTACGCGGTCTGCCAGCGCTCCAGGCGGGCGAACGGGCGCCGTCCCCTCGCCAGCCCGAGGAACAGCCATGCCGACCACGCCAGGTTGACGAAGAGGATGACGTTCAGGCCCAGCGCGGCGGTCTTGTTCGGACTGAAGCCCCACTCGGTGATGCGGCCGGTGATGGCGATGAGGACCATGACGTCGATCAAGAGGGCGCTCACGACCAGGCACAGCTGCACCCAGTCGAAGACGCCGGGCCGGGTCTGCGGGTCGCGGGCCGAGATCGAGTACAGCAGCAGGCCCAGCACGACGACCAGCAGGAGGTCGAACAGGATGAGCATGTCGCGCTCGACGTCGATGGCGCTGGTGGTCACGACGATCGCGGCCAGCACCGCGAGCAGGGTGGCGGCGAACAGCGGCGTGAAGACGCGCGTGAGCACCGGCGCCATGTTCTCGATGACGCTCTGCTTGGCCTCCACGAGCCATGCGGCGACGACGACGGCGGCCGCGGCGCCGCACGGCACGAGCCATGCCGCGATGAACTCCTCGGCGTCGACGTCGATGGCCGCGAACGTGCCGACCGTGAAGCCGGTGAGCACGCCGCCGCCGAGTGCTATCAGGACGAGGTAGATGAACCACTCCCCGGTGAACCGGATGAAGTCCATCCGCCGCTGCTCCGAGCGCCACTCGCCTCCGGCGTAGGCGACGCCGACGACGAGCCAGAGCGCCAGCGGCAGGTGGATCGCCGTCAGCACGATCGTCTGCGAGTCCTCGCCGAGCGGGTAGGCGTTGGCGCCGACCGCGCCGAGGGCGAACAGGAATGCCAGGACGCCGATCGTCCGAGCGCCGAGCCCGCGCCGCCACGCGAAGTAGGCGGCCAGCGGCACCAGCGCGAACAGGCTCGCGTTGAGCGCGTAGAAGCCCGGATCGTCTTCCATGCCGACGCCGAACCAGGCCGGGACCTTGACGGCGATCGCGGCGGTCGCGGCGCAGACGATCATGGCGAGCAGTTCGCGGCGGCGACTGGAGGCCGGGGGCGCCTCGGACCCGGGGGTGAGCACGAGCTGCTTCCACAGCCGGTCGGAGTGTTCGCGGGCGAACTCCCGCGAGAGCTCGTCGAGGCCGCCCATGCGCTTGACGGCGATGAGGAAGGCCTCGTCGTCGCGCAGGCCGGTCTCGGCCAGGTCGGCGATACGGCCGCGCAGGTGGTCCTCGAGCTCTTCGACGTCGGTGTCGTGCAGGGCCCGGCGGCGGAGCATGTAGGTGCGCCATTCGGCGATCTGGGTCTCCAGATCGGTGTCGCTGTCGGCGGTCATCTCAGGCCTCCAGCGCGGGCGGCGCGCTCGGCCCGAACGACCGGGAGGCGTTCCAGATGTCGGCGAGCGCGTCGACGACGGCCGACCACTGCCGGCGCTGCTCGGCGAGCTCGGCCCGGCCCTGGGCGGTGATGCTGTAGTACTTGCGCCTGCGCCCGCCTTCGGGTCTGCGCCAGGCGGATTCGACGTAGCCGAGCCGCTCGAGGCGGTGGAGCAGCGGATACAGCAGTCCTTCGGTCCATTCGAGCCTGCCGCCCGAGCGCTCGCTGATCTCCTTGAGGATCGCGTACCCGTAGCTCTCCTCTTCGGCGAGGATGCCCAGTACCAGCGGCGTGGCCGAGGCGGCCACCAGATCTTTGGCTATGTGCACGTGGCGTCTCCCATCCCTAGCGGTGTTATGCCTTGCGCTTCTATGCATCGTAGCGCCAGGCTAGAGCAGCGGTCAAGCGGCATTGACAGGCGCCGATCCAGTGCGGACAATATATGGAACATCTTCGATGTTTACGTGAACATGCCGCGTACTGCTCGAAGCGCCTCCAACGCCCTGACACCGGCAATCAACCCAAAGGCGGCCGACCATGCCGAACACGACACCTCCCGCTCAGAGCGTCCGCAGTCCGCGGAGTCGGTACCGGCTCGCGGCGGTCGCGGCTCTCGCGACCGCCCTGCTGTTCACCGGATCGCCCGCGACGGCCGGGGGGAGCGGCCCCGCCGAAGCCGCGCCAGAGGTCTCCACCGCCGCCTGGGAGACGCTCATCGACGGCTCGTTCCAAAACCGCCAGACGCTCGAGTCGGAATGGAACTACCTGTACCCGTGGGGCTCCGACCACAACGGCACCGCCCGCATGTACGCGATCTCCACCGACGACGACCACCTCTACCTCTCCCCCAGCGGGGTGCTCAGCATCAAGGCCACTCGCATCGACTGGGACGAGGGCAGCAGCAGCAAGGACCCGTACCTGCCGATCCGCTACCGCTCGGCCGCGATCCACGCCAAGGACCGGATCGTCGTCAACGACCGGTTCCCCGACTACGAGATCAGGGGCGAGTTCCAGGCGCCGTCCGCACCCGGCACCTGGCCGGCGTTCTGGATCACCGGGGCGAACAGCTGGCCGCCGGAGAGCGACATCCTCGAGTTCAAGGGCGGCAACCGCAACTGGTTCAACACCTACGACGGCTCCTGGGACAACACGATCGTCCCGGTCAGCTCGCCCGGGAGCTGGCACGAGTACCGGATCTGGATGACGAAGATCAACGCCGCCGACGTCGAGATCCACTACTACCTCGACGGCCGGTGGAAGGGCTCGCACATCGGCTCGGGCTTCGTCGACAAGCCGATGAACCTCATCATCAACCTCCAGATGGAGGGCTCCTCGGGCTCGTCCGGCCCAAGCTCGGACACCCATTTCAGGGCACAGAACGTCTACGTGGGACGCACAAGGAACTGAGCGGTGCCGGCCTCGGACACCGAACAGCCAAGCGGAACGCACGAGGCATTGACCGACGCCGCTCTCGCACACAGAACGCCTCCGTAGGACGCATGGGGAACTGACCGACGCCGCCCCCGCGCACAGAACGTCCACGCGGGAGCACCAGGAGCGACGGCTGCCGCCGCTGCATACAGACACCCCTTGACAACCGCACCACCGCCGTTCAATATTGATCGAAAATGTTAGATGTTTACGTAAACATGCCGCCGGAGCGCTGCGCCGAGGCGGATATCGCGGAGGCGGGATGTCAATGAGGACACGACCGACGAAGAGGCGGACCTGGGCCCGGCGGGCCGGGATCGCGGTCCTGGCGGCGGCGTTGGCGCTGGCAGGCTCGGTCACGGCCGCGGGGGCCGAGACGCTCGCGCCGGACGCGGCGCCGAGCGAGTACGACACGGTTCCGGTGGGCCGGACGTGGAACGACACCGACGGCAATCCGATCCAGGCCCACGGCGGCGGCTTCCTGGAGCACGACGGCTGGTACTACTGGGTCGGCGAGAACAAGCGCCACGACTCGGCGCTGTTCCTGGCCGTCAGCCTCTACCGGTCCCAGGACCTCAAGAACTGGGAGTTCGCCGGCGACCTGCTCACCCGCGACACGCCCGGGGTCTGCGCCACCGGCACCTACGACGGCGAGGCGTGCAAGATCGAGCGCCCGAAGCTCGTGTACAACGAGGCCACCGGCACATTCGTCCTGTGGGGCCACTGGGAGACCGCCGACAGCTACGCCGCCTCGCACCTCGTCGTCGCCACCAGCGACACGATCGACGGCGACTACACCATCGTGCGCAACTTCCGGCCTGGTGTCGGCGAGGTCGCCACCGAGCACGCCGACCCGACCTACCCGGGCACCGACGGGAAGTGGGGCTACGGCTCGCGGGACTTCACCGTCTTCCAGGATCCCGACAGTGACGCGGCCTACCTCGTGTCCTCGCAGGACCACCTCAGCATGCGCGTCTACCCGCTCACCGACGACTACACCGACGTCGACTGGGAAGCGTCGTACCCGCTGTTCGAGGGGAAGCGGCGCGAGGCCCCGGCGCTGGTCAGGACCCCCGACGGCTACGCGATCATCACCTCGGCGCAGTCCGGCTGGTACCCCAACCAGGCGCTCTACGCGACCACCGACGACATCGCGGACCCCGGCGGATGGTCCGAGCTCGCCCCGGTCGGCAACAACACGACCTTCTACAGCCAGCCGACGAACATCATGACCATCGAGGGCGCCGACGGCGAACGCCAGTACATCTACATGGGCGACCGGTGGAACCCCGATGCGCTCGGCACCTCCACCTACGTGTGGCTTCCCCTCCGAGTCGACGGAACGGACCTGTCGATGGGCTTCCATCCCGAATGGAGCTTCGACACCGATTCGGGCACCGTCGTCGTCCCCGGCGCCGAGCTCGTCTCCGAGAACCGGCCGGTCACCGCCGACGGGACCGAGGCGAACCACCCGCCGACGGCGGCGAACGACGGGATCGCCTACAACCTGAACACCAGCGGCGACAACACCAACTACTTCAAGCCGGCGGGCGTGCCGTTCGACTGGCAGGTCGACCTCGGCCGGCCGCGCGAGCTCGCCCGCGTCGACCTGAGCTGGCGCAGCTACAACGGCTCCGAGACCTACAGCCGGTACACCGTGTGGGGCAGCGTCGACGGCACGGACTGGACCCGGCTCGCGGACCGGTCCGGCAACGCCACCGTGGGCTTCACGAGCGACCCGCTGTCGGGCCGCTACCGGTACGTCCGCGTCGACGTCGCCGACGTGGTCAACGACCACAACGGCAACGGCGCCGCCTGGGCCGCCGGACTGGTGGAGGTCCAGGTGTACGCCCAGCCGCAGGGCCGGGCGAACTGCCCCGAGCAGAGCAGGAGCGACTGCGGCCGGCGCTGACGCCGGCGCACGACCCGAGAGCCGGGCGCCGAATCCCCGTGTCATGGACGGGAAGCGCCCGGCTCTCGCACTGCCACAGGGACAAGCGATTGCAGCTACGCCGGCGTTGGCGGCGGACTCGCGGGGCCGGCGAGGGTCGAAGCCCTGCATACGCCTCGTACCGGCGCCCGAACCGCCCGGAGTCGCTCGCAATCGCTTGCATTTATACATTGAAATATCGAAAATCGCTTCTTTAGACTCGGAACGAACAGGCATATTCCGTACGCCCCCCGAACGAGACGAGGAACGACATGTCCCGACGAAGAACAGTGCGAGCGGTGGCCGTGGCCGGGCTGACCGGCATGGTCGCCGCCGCGGCCACACTGGTGGCGATGAACACCGCGCACGCCGCCGCGGTCCGCTACGAGGCCGAGGACTCCTCGGCCGAATGCGACGGCGCGATCGAGAACGAGCACGCCGGCTACTCCGGCAGCGGGTTCTGCAACACCGAGAACGAATCCGGCGCCTCCGCGACGTTCACCGTCGACGCGGACGCCGCGGGGACCGCCACCGTTGGCCTCCGGTACGCCAACGGCGGCTCAGGCAGCCGATCCGCGAACGTGGTCGTGAACGGCTCGACCGCGCGATCGGCGACCTTCGACTCCACCGACGAGTGGACGAACTGGACCACGCAGACCCTCACCGTCCCGGTCCGCGCGGGCGCCAATTCGATCGCGTTCACCGCGACCGGCTCGGAAGGCCTGCCGAACGTCGACTACCTCGACGTCGACCTCGAAGCGGACCCCGACCCGACCACCCCGCCCGACGAGACCACCCCGCCGCCCTCGGGCGATGAGATCTACGTGGCGCCGAACGGCGGCGACGGGGCCTCCGGCACCGAGTCCGACCCGACCACGCTCACCGCCGCGATCGACCGCATCGAACCCGGCGGGACGATCTACATGCGCGGTGGCACCTACAACTTCTCGGAAACGGTCACGATCGAGCCGGGCAACGACGGCACCTCCGGCGACCGCACCGAGCTGTTCGCCTACCCCGGCGAGACCCCCGTGATGAACTTCTCGGCCCAGAGCGAGGACTCGGCGAACCGCGGGCTCGCCATCGGCGGCGACTGGTGGCACATCCGCGGCATCGTCGTCGAGCGCGCCGGTGACAACGGGATCCTCCTCGGCGGCAGCGACAACATCGTCGAGCGCACGATCACGCGCTACAACCGCGACACCGGGTTCCAGCTCTCGCGGCTGATCGCCGGTGCGCCCCGGGAGGACTGGCCGGCCAACAACCTCATCCTGAGCGCCGTGTCGCACGACAACGTCGACTCCGACGGCGAAGACGCGGACGGCTTCGCCCCGAAGCTCACCGTCGGCCCCGGGAACGTCTTCCGCTACACCGTGGCCCACAACAACATCGACGACGGCTACGACCTCTACACCAAGGACGACACCGGTCCGATCGGCGCGGTGACCATCGAGCACTCGCTCGCCTTCGAGAACGGCACCCTCTCCGACGGCTCCCAGGCCGGGAACGGCGACCGCAACGGCTACAAGCTCGGCGGCGAGGACATCGGCGTCGACCACATCATCCGCGGCAACATCGCCTACGAGAACGGCAAGCACGGGTTCACGTACAACCGGAACCTCGGATCGATGACGGTCTCGGACAACGTCAGCATCGGCAACGAGGAGCGCAACTTCAACTTCGACGGCGGCTCCTCGACCTTCAGCGGCAACACCTCCTGCGACAGCGGGTCGAACGACCGCATCATCGGCGACGACGCCGGCTCGAACCAGTGGTGGTCGGGCTCCAACGGCTCCCGGTGCTCCTCCTACGACGGGAACCTCAACTGGTCGTTCGCCTCGGACGGCAGACTCGTCGTGACCTTCGGCTAGGAAGGCGACCACTGAGCACCACAGTGGTAGCAGGCCGGCCCGTCCCGTGACCCGGGGCGGGCCGGCCCGCGCTCAGCCCTGCCGCAGGGCCTCGGCGGTGGCGGTGCCCCGCAAGCCCGCGACCGGACCCTCGTACAGGACCTGCCCGCCGTGCCGGCCCGGCCCCGGGCCGAGGTCGATGATCCAGTCCGCGCGGCGGATCACGTCGAGGTTGTGCTCGATGACCACGACGGTGTGGCCGCCCTCGACGAGCTGGTCGAGCACGGCGACGAGGGTGTCGATGTCGCGCAGGTGCAGGCCGGTCGTCGGCTCGTCGAGCACGTACAGCGACGGCCGCTCGGCGTCGCGCAACTCCTTGGCGATCTTGACGCGCTGGCACTCCCCGCCCGACAGCGTCGTCAGCGGCTGCCCGAGGCGCAGGTAGCCCAGACCGACGCGTTCGAGGTGGCGCAGCGAGTCACGGATCGCCTTGTCGGGGAGGCTGTCGAGCGCGTCGGCGATGGTCAGCTCGTCGACGTCCGCGATCGACAGCCCGCCCACGCGGTGGCGCAGGACCTCCGGCCTGAACCGCCGCCCGCCGCAGGCCTCGCAGACGCTCTCGTGCCCGTCCATGAACGCCAGATCGGTGTAAACGATCCCCAGGCCGCCGCATTCGGGGCACCCGCCCTCCGAGTTGGCGCTGAACGACTTGACGGACTGGCCGGTCAGGCGGGCGAAGAGCCGGCGGATCGGGGCGGCGATGCCGGTATAGGTGACCGGCGTCGACCGCCGGTTGGCGCCGACGGGCCGCTGGTCGATCACGACCGCGCCGTGCTGCTCGACCAGTTCGGCGGCGAGACTCGACTTGCCCGAGCCCGCCACGCCGGTGAGAACGGTGAGCACCTCGGTCGGCACGTCGACGGTGACGTTCCGCAGGTTGTTGCGGGCGGCCTCCTTCACCGTCATGACGCCGGCCGGACGGCGCGGCTCGGCGATGACCGGCGCCTGGGCGGCGAGGGCCCTCGCGGTGGGCGTATCGGCTCGCAGCAGGTCCTCGAAGGCGCCCTGGAAGACCAGCCGCCCGCCGTCGCCACCGGCGTCGGGCCCGATCTCGACGATCTGGTCGGCGACCGCCATGACCGCGGGGTCATGCTCGACGACGAGCACCGTGTTCCCCTTGTCCCGCAGACGCAGCAGCAGATCGGTCATGGAGTCGATGTCGTGCGGGTGAAGGCCGACCGTGGGTTCGTCGAAGACGTACAGCATCTCGACCAGGCTGCTGCCGAGGTGCTTGACGGTCTTGATGCGCTGCGACTCCCCGCCCGAGAGACTCGCGGTGGCGCGGCCGAGGTGGAGATAGCCCAGGCCGATCGCGTCCATGGCCCGCAGCCGCTCGACCAGCGCCTCGGTCACCGGCGCGACGGCCGGGTCCCGAATCTGCTCGGCCAGGTCGGCGAGCTCGGTGACCTCCATGCGGGCCATCTCGCCGATGGTGCGGCCGGCGACCGTGGCGGCCCGCGACCGCTCGTTCAAGCGGTCGCCGCCGCACTCGGGGCAGGTGCCGGAGCGGGTGAACCGCGCGATGGCCTCCCGCTTGCGTTCGGACAGGTCGTCGGAGGTGCGCAGGTAGATGCGCTCGAACCGCTCCACGACGCCCTCGTAGTCCGACGGCGGCCTGTTGCCGAGCCGGGCGGCGTACTCGCCGCCGTAGAGCAGCGCGCGGCGCTCGTCCTCGCTCCATTCGCGCAGCGGCGTGTCGACCTCGAAGCTGCCGATGTCGGCGTACTTGCCGTGCCAGTAGCCGCCGTCACCGAAACCGGGCAGCAGGATCGCGCCATCGGCGAGCGAGCGGTCGAGGTCGAGGAAGCGGTCGACGGCGCTCACCACGACCTCGCCGAGCCCCGAGCAGCTCGGGCACATGCCCGCGGGGTCGTTGAACGAGAAGTGGTTCGACTCCCCCACGTGCGGCGTGCCGATGCGCGAGAACAGCAGCCGCAGGTACGTCCAGGCATCCGTGATCGTGCCGACGGTGGACCTGGCGTTGCCGCCGATCCGGCGCTGGTCGATGAGGATCACCGGGGAGAGCCCCGCGATCTCGTCGACCTCGGGCCTGGTCCACTTCGGCAGCCGGTTCCTCGCGAACGGCGGGAACGTCTCGTTGAGCTGGTGACCGGCCTCCGCGGCGATCGTGTCGAACACCAGGGACGACTTGCCCGACCCCGACACGCCGACGAGCACGACCACGCCGCCGCGCGGCAGGTCGACGTCCACGGACTTCAGGTTGTTGGTGCGGGCGCCTCGGATGCGGATCGTTCGCTGTGTCATGCGATCGACGCTACGAGCAGATGTGGCCGGAACCTGGCCGCGATTCGCGCGAGAATGGCCTCATGTCCGACGTCACCGAGCGCGCCCTGGCGCTGCTGTCCATGCTCCAGACCGGGCGCTCGTTCAGCGGCGACGATCTCGCCGAGCGGCTCGGCGTGAGCCCGCGGACCCTGCGGCGCGACATCGACCGGCTCCGCGGCTACGGCTATCCGGTCGAGACCCGCCCCGGCCCCGGCGGCCACTACCGGCTCGCCGCCGACCGGGTCCTGCCGCCGCTCATGCTCGGCGACGACGAGGCGATCGCGGCCCTGCTCGGGCTGGCGACGCTCGCCGCGAGCGGCGGCGCCGACGAGGGCAGCCTCGCGGAGGCGGCCACCAGGGCCTACGGGAAGACCGACCAGTTCCTGCCGAAACGGCTGCGCCACCGGGCAGCGCGGCTGCGGGCGAGCCTGGAGACCGGCTCGGCGCCGGCGCCGAGCACCGACGCCGGAGCGCTGGCGGTCCTCGCGGACGCCATCGAGCAACGGTGCCAGGTCACCTTCGACTACGAGCGCAAGGACGGCTCGGTCGCCGCCCGCCGCGTCGAGCCGCACCGGCAGATCCACCACCACCTGCGGTGGTACCTGCTCGGCTGGGACACCGACCGCGAGGACTGGCGGGTCTTCCGCATCGACCGGATCACCGGGCTGCGCGCCTCGACGTGGGGCTTCGAGCCGCGGCCCCTACCGGCCGACACCGCCCTCGAGTACCTCGACGCCGGCCTGGGCAGGGAGCGCGAGCGCGTCGTCCTCACCGTGGAGGCACCGGCCGCGGCCGTGGCCGACGCGTTCCGCTACGAGCACGTCGAGCTGCGCCCGCTGGGCGAGCGGCGGACCGAGGCGGTGATGCGGGTCGAGACCTGGGAGTGGCTGCTGGTGGCCCTGGCGTTCCTCGACGCCGACTTCACCGTCCACGAGCCGGCCCGCTTCCGGGCCGCGCTCACGGTGTTCGCGGAGCGGCTTGTACGGGGCGTGCCGGAGTGAACCCCGGCGCGGGCGTCAGTGCTCGCGGCGCGGGCCGGCCGAGCCGCCGGTCGCCAGCCGCATCAGGTCCGAGCTCAGGTCGATGTCGAGCTCGGTGCCGCCGGCGCTGCCGTACTCGTGCTGGTAGCTCTTCCAGGACTCGCTCCTGACCTTCTCGGCGAAGCCGCTCTCCATGAGCAGCAGCAGCTCGATCGCGGCCCGTTCGACGCGCTGGCCCAGGCCGGTGTCGTTCCAGTCCTCGCTGGCGGCGAAGACGGAGGTCGGCACCGTCATCGTCCGCAGGTAGGCGAACAGCGAACGCATCTGCTCGTCGACGACGAGGGCGTGCCTCGGCGTGCCGGCGGTGGCGGCCAGGACGACCGGCTTGGCGATGAGCAGGTCGTTGTCGAGCACGTGAAAGAACGAGCTGAACAGCCCGCTGGGCGCGGCCTTGTAGACCGGCGCGCTGGCCACGATGCCGTCTGCCTCGCCGAGCACCTCGATCGCGCGGGTCATCTTCGGGCCCATGAGCTGCGAGACCAGCGCGGTCGAGATCTCGGTGGCCAGCTCGCGCAGGTCGATCACGTCGACGGCGACGTCCTCGCCGCGCTGGGAGGCCAGGTCGCGCACGCCGCCGGCGATCCGGTCGGCGAGCATGCGGGTGGAGGACGGGTCGCTGGTGCCGCCGCTGACGACGGCGACGCGGAACCGCTCGCTCGCGGTGCTGTCGGTGTGTTCGCTCATGTCGCGATCTCCTCGTGGTAGTGCTCGGTGCGGCGATCCCCGTGCGGGTCGAGCCCGGAGAGCTTGCGGCAGATCGCCTCGAGCTGCCGCATCTCCTCGTCGTCGAGTTCGGCGGTCATGGCGCGGGCGACGTCGACCGCGTGGCGCCCGCCGACCCGGCGCTGCCGCTCGCGTCCGGACTCGGTGAGCGCGAGCCGGACGCCGCGGCCGTCGGCCGGGTCGGCGGTGCGTTCGATCAGGCCGCGCTCGGCGAGCCGCTCGACGAGGCGGGACAGGGCCGGCTGGCTGAGCAGGACGTTGCGGTTCAGTTCACTGAGCCGGATCGGCCCCTCGCTCTTGGAGAGCGTGTAGAGCACGTCGTACTCGCGCATCGTCAGCTCGCCCCAGATGTCCCGTGCGGCGAACCGCTTCATCAGCACCGCGTGCGCGGTCAGCAGGGACTCCCAGGCGTCGTTGGCCAGTCGGGCGCTGGTGCGGGTCATGATCGTCCTCTCGGCATCGTCCTGCTCAGCCCAGGCTCGGGTATTCGGCCTTGGCGTCGCTGTCCTGGTAGGGCGAGGCGCCGGTGACGTTGTCGCCGCGGTTGGCGTTCGGGCGCGGCTGGCGGGCCGGCTCGTCGCCGTACTTGGCCTTGACGAGTCGCTCGTGGGTGGGCGCGGCGGCCGACTCCGGGTCGCGGCGGGCGTCCAGTTCCTTGCGGAGCACCGGGACGACCTCCTCGCCGAGCAGGTCGAGCTGCTTGAGGACCGTCGTCAGCGGCAGGCCGGCGTGGTCGACCAGGAACAGTTGGCGCTGGTAGTCGCCGAAGGTGTCGTGGAAGGTCAGGGTCTTCTCGATCACTTCCTGCGGGCTGCCGACCGTCAGCGGCGTCATCTGGCTGAAGTCCTCCAGGGACGGGCCGTGGCCGTAGACCGGGGCCTCGTCGAAGTAGGGCCGGAACTCCTTGACCGCGTCCTGCGAGCGCTTGGCGATGTAGGCCTGACCGCCGAGGCCGACGACGGCCTGCTTCTTGGTGCCGTGGCCGTAGTGCTCGAAGCGCTGGCGGTAGAACTCGATCAGCCGCAGCGAGTGCGAGGAGGGCCAGAAGATGTGGTTGGCGAAGAAGCCGTTGCCGTAGAAGGCGGCCTGCTCGGCGATCTCGGGGGTCCGGATCGAGCCGTGCCACACGAACGGCGGCACGTCGTCCAGGGGCCTGGGGACCGAGGTGAAGCCCTGGAGGGGCGTGCGGAACTGGCCCTCCCAGTCGACGACGTCCTCGCGCCACAGGCGGTGCAGGAGGTTGTAGTTCTCCAGCGCCAGCGGCAGGCCCTGGCGGATGTCCTGGCCGAACC
Organism: Glycomyces tarimensis; assembly: GCF_054776215.1. Lineage (NCBI taxonomy): Bacteria > Bacillati > Actinomycetota > Actinomycetes > Glycomycetales > Glycomycetaceae > Glycomyces > Glycomyces tarimensis. The sequence goes on along the minus strand of NZ_BAAHCB010000015.1, from coordinate 7,363 downwards.
ACGGGTAGACCGGCGCGGTGTTGCCGCGGCCGAGCATGAGGTCCATCCGGCCGTTCGCCAGATGCTGGAGCAGCGCGTACTCCTCGGCGATGCGCACCGGGTCGTTGGTAGTGATGAGCGTCGTGGCGGTGGACAGGACGAGCCGTTCGGTGAGGGCGGCGATGTGGGCCAGCAGCGTGGTCGGCGAGGAGGAGAAGAACGGCGGGTTGTGGTGCTCGCCGATCGCGAAGACGTCGAGCCCGACCTCTTCGGCCTTCCGGGCGATCGTGACGATCGCGTCGATCCGCTCCGCCTCGCTCGGGGTCTCGCCCGACACGGGGTCGCGCGTGATGTCGCTGACCGAGAAGATTCCGAATTGCATTGGTGCCCCGATTCTCCGGTCCCTGCGGACCGATGTTCATGCGTTTGCATCTACTTCAACGATCGCTCCGCGGGGCCTATTCCGATCGCGAACGGTGACCTGGTGCACGAGGTCGGTGCCGTGCGCCGGGCACACTATTCGGTCTCGGACTCGCTCCGGACGAGGAACGGGCGAAGCAGGTCCGGGACCGCCTCGTCGGCGAAGTCGAGCACCTCGTGCTGGTCGGCGTCGATCACCGGGTAGTGGCCCTTGCCCGCCGCGGTGGTGGCGTCGAGCGTCATCAGGCCGAGCCGGCGCTGGAACACCGATTGGCTGATGCGCCAGCCGATGATGCCCGAGCGGTCGAGATGGACCGTCGCCCGCCGGACGCTGCCGCGCCGCGACACCAGGTAGCCGCGGTTGAGGCCGTGGCCGAGCGAGGCGTAGGCGTCGAGGGCCGTCCACACGGCGGCGGCCGCCGCCAGCGCGGCGACGATCACGATGACGGCGCTGAGGAAGCCGGGCACCGACCACAGCAGGTGGACGGCGGTGACGGCGATCGCCAGCGCGAGCACGGTCACGGCGGCCCAGCGCAGTCGCCTGGTCCGGGCGGTCTTCGGGTGCCGGGCGAGGTCGCATTGGATCGGGCCGATCACCGCTTCGGCGGCGGACGTGGTCGCTTCGCGGGGCGCGACCGGAACGAGGGTGCTCAGGTCGCTCCCGCTCTGGTCGGTCTTCAGGCCGATCGCGACGACGTCGAGGCGTGCCGCGTCCGCGGAGCGCACGCCGATCGGTTCGACGATCTCGATGCCGCGGATGCGTTCCTCTTCGAGGCTGAGCGAGCGGTTGACCAGCAGGCCGCGCCGGACGCGGAGGGTGCCGCCGCTTTCGCGGTCGAGGCGGTGGTTCCACCAGGCCTCGCCTTGGAAGACGAGGCTGCCGATGACGCCGACGATCAGGAGGGCGACGAGTCCGAGCCCGAGGACCGTCCAGGGGCCGTACCGGTCGACCAGGTCGACGACGATCGCGACGGGCAGGCCGCCGTGGCCGAACCAGTCGGCGACCTGGAAGACCGCGCCGACGACCACGCCGGCGAGCAAGGGGGTCAGGAAGGAGCGGGGCGCGTATCGCAGCCAGCTCGGCCGCCAGGTGGCGAGGCGCTGTTCGTCGGTGGCGGTGTCGGTGGTCTCGCGGCGGAGCAGTTCGGCGCGGAGCCGGTCGGCTTCGGCGCGGTCGACGGAGTCGAAGGTGAGCGACTGCTCGTTGGTGGAACCGGAGCCGCTGCCGGACTCGCCCGTGCCGACCTTGACCTTGACGAGGCCGAACGCGCGGTAGAGCGGGTTGGCGCTCAGGTCGACCGAGCGGATGCGCTCGCGGGCGAGGGAGCGGCGGCGCCTGAACAGGAGGCCGGTGCGCATGTCGACCCGGGTGTCGGTGACGCGGTAGCGCGTCACCTTGATCCGGACGGCTTCGAGGACGATCGGCACGGTGATGAGCAGGGATCCGCCGGAGATCACCCAGGCGAGGGCGACGGGCCAGGAGGTGCCGGAGGCGAGGCCGGGAGCGGTGGGGACTCCGACGGCGAAGGCGACGCCGAGCATGACCAGGCCGGTGACCTTGAGGCCGTCGGGGTGCAGCCGCTTCCAGGGGGCGTCGGATTCGGGTTCGGGGTGCTCGTCGGTCATGTCGCGTCCCCGGGGGTGGCGTCGGTGAGCTCGGTGAGCTGCTCGGCGAGGGCGGCGGCCTGTTCGTGGTCGAGTCCCTCGAGTTTGACGGCGCCGGCCGAGGAGGCGGTCGTGACGACCACGGTGGACAGTCCGAAGGCGCGCTGGATCGGGCCTCGGGTGGTGTCGACGGTCTGGATGCGGGACATCGGTGCGACGCGCCAGGTGCGCCAGAAGTAGCCGGTGAGGGAGTACACGGCCTTGTCGGTGATCTCCCAGCGGTGGACGCGGTGCCACCAGATCGGCATGGCTACGGCGGCGGCCAGGCCGATCACGGCGAACACGATCGCCGGCCCGAGCAGCCATACGCGGGCGGGCGCGATGACGAGCCCGAGCAGCGCGAGCGGGCCGGCCGCGATGACGGTGGTGATGGCGATCTGCGTGCGCCACCAGGGCAGCGTCCGCCGATCGTATCGGTGCCGGGGCGGGCGCAGCGTGGTTCCCGTTGGGGTCATGCCCGAATGGTAACCATTCGCGCGGCGCCGGGCGCCGGTCCGGGGTTCAGCCCGCGGGGGACCGCTCGCGCCGCTGCGGTGCCGGGGCGTATCTCGGGACCCATTTGGCGAGCCATCCGGCGCCGAACCAGGCGACCGCGCCGAGGGCGACGGCCGCGACGCCGAGGGGGAAGGCCAGGGCGATGAGGCTGATGAGGCCGGGCCCGGTGACGTTGCCGAGGTCGGCGCACAGTCGCCAGCCGCCGAGGAACTGGCGGCGTTCGCCTTCGGGCGCGACGTCGGCGCCGAGGGTGAGGACGATCCCGGCGGAGATGCCGTTGCCCAGGCCCATGAGGCAGGCGACGAGGCCGATGGTGAGCGCGGAGCCCGCGAGCGGCAGGAGCACGAATCCGGCGCCGAGGACGACCATGGCCGGCAGCGCGACCCACATGCGCCCGAAGCGGTCCATGATCCAGCCGCCGGGGTAGAACAGCAGCATGTCGACGGCGGCGGAGAGGCCGAAGATGACGCTGATGGTGGAGGCGTCGAGCCCTTGGGACTCGCCCCACAGCGGCACAATGCTCTGGCGGGTAGCGCGTGCGGCGGAGATGAGGAGGATGCCGGTGCCGAGGGTCAGGAGCACGGTGCGGTGGCGGGCGAGCACGGACCACAGCCCGCGCGGGCGCTCGGTGGTGGGCGGGCGGGACGCGGCGGGCAGGTTCGGCAGGGTGAGGCTGAGCAGGCCGCCGGCGAGGCTCATGCAGGCGGCGAAGACGAAGGCCGCCCCGATGGAGAACTGCTGGACGAGGAGCGCGCCGACGAACGGGCCGATGAAGGTGCCGATGCGGAAGGTGCCGCCGAGGGTGGACAGGGCGCGGGCGCGGAAGTGCGCGGCGACCGCCTCGGTGAGGTAGGCGTGCCGGGCGAGCCCGAAGACGGCGGCGCCGAGACCGGCGGAGAACACCGCGATCGACAGGACGATGAGCGAGTCGGTCCAGGAGGCGACCAGCATGGCGGTGGCCTCGAGGACGCAGGCGGCGAGCAGGACCGGCTTCTCGCCGAAGCGCTGGGCGAGCGCCCCGGCGGGCAGGTCGCCGGCGAGTTGACCGAAGCCCATGAGGCCGACGACGACCGCGGCCTGGGCGACGGTGGCGCCGAGGTCCAGGGCGGAGAGTGCGATGAGCGGGAGGACCGCGCCCATCCCGATCGCGATCAGGATGGTGGGGCCGTAGATCGGGATGAGGAGGGCGCGCCACTTGATCGATACATCGGGGTCGGTCACGGCGCGAACGTATCAACCGCGGCGCGCGAGACCTGCGTCGCTTCGAGTGACGTCCGACACGTCGCTATGCGGTCGGCGTGACGACGGCCTCGAAGCGCTCGCAGCGCAGGAAGCGGCCGAGGCCGGTGCGGAAGCGGACGCGCGAGACATGCCCGAACCGGTCGGGCCGGGCCAGCGCCTCATAGGGGGCGCGGTCGAAGTCGTAGACCAGCATCCGGCCGCCGGGACGGAGGACGCGGGCGATCTCGGCCGCCCCGGCCAGGGGGTCGTCCCAGTGGTGGGCGGTGAAGCTGGCGACGACCACGTCGAAGGACTCAGGGTCGAACGGGAGCGCGGCGACGTCGGCGGTGCGGACCGCCGCGGTGTCGCCTAGGTTGCGACGGGCGGCGTCGATCATGTCGGCCGAGACGTCGACGCCGGTGAGCTTCAGGTCCGGCCGCGAGCGGGCGAGCTCCATGAGCAGCACGCCGGGGCCGGTGCCGATGTCGAGCACGGCGCCGTCGGCGGGCGCTGCCGCGGTGACGTCGGCGGCGAGGCGGCGGTAGACGCGGCGCATGAAGTACCGGGCCATCAGGTCGTACCGGCGGCTGGCGCGGCCCTCGATGGGACCGTGACCGTGACCGTGGCCGTGGTCTCGCGTTCGTTCGTTCATGGCATCCTCCAACAGTTGCAAGCTACAACTTTTGATCTAGCCTACGATAGACAGTTGTTTCCCGCAACTGACATACCCGTGGAGGAGCTCGTGGAACCCGGTTCGGACCACCACCTGCATCATCTGCTCATGGACCTGGTGCGCCAGGCCGGGGTGATCCTGACGGACCGTGCGGTGCCCGGCCAGCCGCTGTCGCTGTCGCAGCTGTTCGCGCTACACGAGCTCGACCACGAGGGCGGCCTGTCGCAGCGGGAGCTGGCCGAGCGTCTCGACCTGGAGAAGAGCACCGTCAGCCGGCTCGTGGGCGACCTGGAGTCGGACGGACTGCTCAGGCGCGAACGCGACCCGTCCAATCGGCGCCTGTACCGGGTCGAGATCACCGACGCGGGCCGACGGCTCCACCACCAGGTGGCCGAAGCGTTCAACGAGCGGTACCGGCATTGGGCCTCCGCGATGACCCGAGAAGAACGCCAGGCCCTGGCGATGAGCCTCCCCGCATTGCTCCGAGCCATGCAGGCCGATCGGATCCCCGACGCCCCCAACGCTGAATCGACCTGAGCGGACACCGCATCGAACGGCGCCAACACCTGCGACCCACTCATCTTGAATACCCGAGATTCATTCGCATCCAATGGCCGCCGGTTCGATCTGCTCGCCATCGACGGGGGCGGCAACGGGAAGCGCGGCGCTGCCGCCGATCCGGAGAAGCTGCTACGTCCGAGTGGTCGTCTTGTCGTCGACGACTTCACTCCGACAACTGGATGGCCGCCCATGCACAACGGCGGCCCCGAAGTGCACGGCTGAGTTGGCTTGAACATCCGGCGTTGCTGACTGCCGAGGTGCGGCTGGCTCCCGATCTGTCCACGATCGTGGGCACCCGGCGCCCGTAAGGGCGCCGTATAGCTCAATTGTCGCTGCGACCTTCGAGGTGATCGACTGTCTGGCGGGTGGCGCGGCACCGGGTGCAGTTCTCTGAGATCGCATCCGGTCATGAAACCCGGTTGCATGTCGGGGATCGAGCGGCTTTGGTAGTCATCGTGACCGAATCGCGCAGCCCCAGGCCCGTCGACGCCTATTTCGTCTGCGGCACACCGCGGACCGGCAGCTCATTGCTGCTCGGCCTGCTCGAGTCCACCGGTGTCGCCGGTCGGCCTCAGGCCTACTTCCGGCGACCCGACGAGCCGTTGTGGGCCGAGCGGTGGGGCCTGGCGCGCCGACCCGACGGCGGCTTCGACTACGGCGACTATATACGCGCGGCCCTCGCCCAGGGCCGTACGCAGAACGGGGTGTTCGGCGCGAAGCTCATGTGGGGCACCCTCGACGAGCTGACAGCCAATCTGGCCTCGGTCCACCCCGCTCTCGCCGGTGACGACCTCGCACTGTTGGATCGAGTCTTCGGACGCACCGCTTTCGTGTACGTGAGCCGCGGCGACACGGTCGCCCAAGCGGTGTCGTGGCTGCAGGCCGAGCAGACGAACACCTGGTATCTCGGCGGCAGTGGCGAAATCGGTGGCGTCGGTAGCGGTGCCGGTACCGGTGGTCATCGGCCTTCCTATGACGCCGAAGCGATCGCGACCATTGTGAGGCGCATAGCATCACACGACGCCGCGTGGGAGGACTGGTTCGCATCGGTTCGAGTCGAACCGCATCGGGTGCGTTATGAAGACATCGATGCCGACCACACCGCCGTCGTCGAGGGCATCCTTGGGCACCTCGGACTCGAGCTCCCCGCAGACGCGGAAATCACGCCGCGCCACCGTCGCCAAGCCGACGGACTCAACGAGGAATGGACGAGGCGCTACCGCGCCGAACGTGACCTAGGTTGTCAAGCCGCAAGGGTGGCGTGCCGTCGCTCCGGACATAGGTGCGAAGTCTCGGCGGAGTGCTCGAGCCAGGGCTTTGCCTGATGAGCCCGGCAAGGGTCGCGGTGGCGTTGGCGGGAACGGGCGAGTGTGATGGTCGTTCTGCGCAATGGCAGCGATGACGAGGCGGTGGGGCGGGCAAGGGCGGGTGTCTGAAGTTGGCGCCGGTGTGGTCGGGCGGGGCGGCTTGGAGAGCCCGGCAATGGCCGCCGGTGCGTTGGCGGGAACGGGCGAGTGTGATGGTCGTTCTGCGCCAAGGCGGCGACAAAAGCGGTGGCGGGTGGGGTGGGGCTGCTGTTCGTCGCGGCGGTGGTCGTGGGGCCGTGCCGGGTCGGATTGGGTCTGGTCCGGCGGCGGATGCGGGGTGGTTGGTAGTCATTGGTAGTCCGGTTCGGGGCCTGGGCATGGGAATGGGCTCGAACCGGGTGTCCGGTTTCGAGCTGGCGACCTATGAGGTGCCTTCCCCGCCACGGCATCCCGCAGCGGGCAGGTTAAGAACGGCGGCGGTCCGTAGTCCGGTGCCGGTGCGGTCCTTACCGGTTCGCGAGACCGCTTCGCCTCATTAGACGGTATGGCAGTCTCGTATCCCTGTCCCGGTTCCGGTTCGGGTGCCGGTGCTGAAGCCGGTTCGGGTTCGGTCTCGGGTCGGGGTGCCGATGTCGTGAACCGTGCTCGCACTTTCGTGCGGGCGGCCTTCGCGGCGGCCATGACCTGCTCGGTCTCGGCCCGCTCGGCAGCCGCTTCGAGGTCCGGTTTCAGTGCCTCCGACCATTCCTCGGGATACAGGCCGGTCGGGAAGGCGTTCGCGATGTCGTCGGTGAAGTCGGCGTCCAAGTCCGCGTCGATGCGCCAGTCGGCGCAGCCACATTGGAGGTCGGGGTCGGTGTCCTCGTGCCCCTCGTGGTGGACGATCAACGCCTTACCCGGTCCGGTCTTCTGAATCGTCCAGCCGGGGGTGTGGACGCGGCCGTGGTGGAACCGGCACAGCAGAATCAGGTTCTCAGCGACGGTCGGGCCACCATTCGCCCAGTGGCGGATGTGGTGGGCTTCGGTCCACTGCACCGGTGCG
>NZ_BAAHCB010000014.1:0-1847 GCF_054776215.1 Glycomyces tarimensis | reverse complement strand
TGCAACCCGAACCCTACCGGCCCGGGAGATCAAGGTGTCAACGTCAAAGGGTTAAGCCCCAGGCGTTTGAACTGGTGGAGATGGGCGATGGCTTGCTCGACTACCCACCTGATCGTGCCCAGGCGGATGATCTTCTTGCGGCCGTGCTGCGGGATGACCGATGCGAGCCGCTTGGAGGCCAGCCAGTCACGGAACGCTCGGGAGTCGTAGCCGCCGTCGGCGAGGATCATCTCGGGCCGACGCCGCGGGCGACCGACACGGCCGGCCACGGGCGGTATCGCGTCGACCAGGTCCTTTGCGGCCTTGATGTCCGGGACGTTCCCCGCGGTGGTCAAGACGGCGAGGGGGATACCGGCTGAGTTGCAGGCGATGTGGTGTTTCGAGCCGGGCCGTCCGTGGTCGACCGGCGAGGGCCCGACTCCACCGCCCTTTTTTAGCCCTGATGCGGCTGCCGTCCAGGCAGACGGTGGACCAGGCGATCTCGCCCGGGGCGTGCAGCTCGGCGAGCAGGACTTGGTGGAGGCGGTCCCAAACCCCGGCCTCGCACCAGCGGCGGAACCGCCGCCAGCAGGTGATATCGAATCCGAAGCCGAGCTCGCCCGGCAAGTGTTTCCAGTTGATCCCGGTGAAGAGAACAAAGAAGATGCCCTGCAGGCACTTCCGTCATCGAGCGGGACCGGCCCGCGCCTTCCGGGCCGATGGACCGGCAGTAGCGGCTTGATCCGGACCCATAGCTCTTCGTCGATCTCCCATGGTTTCGCCATCCCCGTTCAACAAGCGAACTTGAAACCACGCGCCGCACAACTAGTCCCACCACCCACGACCCTGAAACCAGTTCTTAGTAAACGTCGTCCGAGTGTTGTCGCGGCTACTGACATGACGACGGGCAATACCGGTGCCGCCGCAGAGTATAGTGAGAGGGGCGGCTCCAGTTATTGCAGCGAAAACCTATGCGGGCGCGAATGCGTTGCAGGAGATGAGCCTTGACAACATCGTGTTCTCGGAGGCGCTGCCCCCAGAGACTGGAGAATTGAAGGACTATTTTAATAGATGTCTGGATACGTTCGGACTGTCGAACTGACGGAAGGGGGGGCGGGTGAATCGAGAGCGGCGCCTGGAACGGATTGCGAGTATCGTTAGCGGTGTAAATTGGGAAGATGCCCGGGATCCGCTCGGCAACAGTGTGGATCTTACCCAGCCACTCACTAGGATGGCGCTGAATAGTCGCCTTCAACGAGAAGAACGTTATTTCGGTTCGGGTATAGGAAACTATATTTGCAATGACGGCACTCTGGGAGAGACGACCTTGCTCGCGGTGCGCGTTATCAATCGTCTGCTGGATGAGGATTTGTGTGAGAAGCCGGATATTTTGCACGAACCGCTTTCTTTGCTCTCGTTTGGCTGGACCGAAGACGAGGTGGTGGATCCTTCTACCGGAGAAACTGTGGTTCTCTGGCAGGGGGCATTCAGAGAACTTTACAAAAGCAAAAATCTGTACATAAGGGACTTTCATCGTGGGATACCGACTGAAAGCCGATCAATCATACGGGTGCTTTGGTTGTTGGCTCCCAAATACCCGGAAATAGTCGACGAGCTGAGATGTAAGCTGCAGTTGGTTTCCGGCTCTGAAAGACTGTACCTTGAATCCGAAATAGATGCGATGGTCGAATCGATTCAGGAAGACGTAGTCGATCATGACTATCGATACGACATAGATCCATAGAGTGTATCGTATGTGGATATATCGTTATGAATTTCGTCCTGTTGGGGATCGCACGCAGGTCCTAAGCTTGTCTTTTAACCTGTTGGTGGTTCGGTCGGCTTCGCTGATCTCTTCCCTTGAGTGA
>NZ_BAAHCB010000013.1:123755-127608 GCF_054776215.1 Glycomyces tarimensis | reverse complement strand
GCAGGCTAGCCTCGCCCTCGCCGCATAGGACGGTGTCAACATCAAAGGGGTAAGCCCCGGATGAGGAACCCGTCGACCACCAGGTCCGAACGCATCGCCTGCTCACGCAGTTTCATGGCCAGGCCGTCGAGGCAGACCAACACCACCGGCTCTAACGTCTCGACATAGCGTGAGACCGTCGCCTGCGAGATCCGTGACTGCTCGCCGAGCGGCGCTTGGACGGTGTTGTGTCCCAGGTAGATCGGGCAGACCACGATCGCGTCGAGCAATTCAAGGGTCTTGCGGCGGCCGGTGTCCGGCTGCCAGGATCCGATCCGGGCCTCGACCTCCCGCTCCAGCAACAGCAGTTGCTCGGTGTCCAGACCGGTCCTATGCTCGAACCGCGGCAGCGGTCGCTCTTTGATGCTTTGAGTGCTCACACTCTCAAGGAATCCACGAGCCCGCTGCCGCTCACTATCCGTAACCAGAGCAACGAAGACACAACCTCACCCGAACGAGACTTCTGCATCAGCTTGCTGGTGTCGACGCAGTACGCGCGGGCGAGTTCGGATTGAGTGGTGCCGACCGTGGTGTATGCCTGGATAATGGCGTCTCGCTGGCCGGGGGTGAGGCGGTTGGCGGTGGCTTGGGGTCGGTTTGAGTTGCCGTGGACGAGTCGTTTGACGCTGCGGACGCTGATGCCGTACTTGGCAGCGAGGTGTTTCTGGCTGGTGCCGACGTTGAAGGCGGCGATCAGGTCGTCTCGGTCGGTGGGGGAGAGGCGTGTGCCGAGCGCGCGTGAGGGCACTGGCGGATAGGCGACCTGGGGCTGGTTTTCGGGGGAGTCGGGGGTCGAGGGGCCGGTTTCGGGATCGCGGGCGTGCAAGGGGCCGGATAGGCGTTTGAGGAGGCCGTCTAGCTGGGGGTTTGGGTTCGAATAAGCGAGCGTTAGGCCGACCGTGTGATGTATCAGGACATAGGAAACGGTCCGAACCTGCGAAGGTTCGGGCCGTTCGTCGTTTGCTATCGGGCCGGCCCTTTGGGTTGGTCGGTGGGCTGGTAGTCGCGGTCTGGGTCGAGGGTGAGTGCTCGGATCAGCTCGCCGGTTGCAGCGTGGACCACTCTGATTTCCAGGCCATGGACGATGAGAACGACGCGGGTTCGCTCGTAGGTTCGTCCGATGCCGATGCCGATGCCGATGCCGATGTGATGCAGTTTCCCGTTGTGGCGCGGTGTGTGACTGATCCGGCTTTGTCGACGATGTCGGTGCGGACGCGGTCGTGGTGGCGTTCGGCGAGGTCGGTGCCGGGGCGGCTTTGGGGCGGGTGGTGTAGACCGCGGCGGGGGTGGCGCGGTGGGCAGCGACCGGTGGGGCCGGTGGTGGTTGTATTCGCTGGTGAAGGCATCGATCAGGGCTTGGAGCTGCTTGAGGGTGGCTAGTTGCGGGTCGGCGGCGAGGTGTTTTTTCATCGTCTGGCCGAACCGTGCGCAGTGAAGCATCATCTGCTGCCTTCCTGTGAGGGATCGCGTCAGCGCAGTGCTCGGCTCGTCGTTGTAAACGCGGTAGGGAATGGCGACGGCCTCACCTTGAAGACTGACTTCGAAGGGCGTCGCCAGCGGGAGCCGCGTTGCTGGGATGAGCGCCACGACGCTCTGCCCATCGGAGCAAGACGGGCCGGAAACGCCGCCAACGGAGCGTGAAGGGTGTTCGGAGAAGTTCAAAATTGCTGCACCAGACGATGATAGGGGCAGGGACCCAGTCTGCTTCGGCCGTTCACTTCTCCGACATTGCGGGACAGGCTTTACGACCTCGTGCATGAGCGAAGGCCCCCACAGGAACCGCCGGTCGCCAACGATCGCATCCCGCACCCCGGTCTCCACCATGAGCCCATGATCCACGCTGAAGTCCGTGCACGCCAACCACAACCATGCACGAGGTTGTTAGGCATGCACGTAGTAAGCGTAACGTGACAATACGGTATGTTGTATTTCTGCGAAACTTCGATCGACCGCATCATAGTGACATTCGTCAATCAATTGCAGGTGGATTTACGGCCGTAGTCGGTCGATCGATCGTTCGGCACGGTCGGCCGCGGACGAGTGGTATTCAGTGCGTTGCGATGGCTCAGTGGAGGAGGCCGCACCGGTTTCCGGGGATGCCGTTCAATCGTTCTCCTGAGGCGGTTTGTCGATGTTGAGCCGAACGGGGCCGGGACCCTGCCCCTGGAGTGCGTCGTCGGGGTTGAGGAGCAGACAGGCTTTCATGGAGAGGCAGCCGCAGCCGATGCAGCCTGTCAGCTCGTGTTCGAGCCGTTCGATCGCGCGACGGCGCTCTTCGAGGCGGTGTTTCCAGGTGCGCGAGACCTGCTGCCATTCTTCATGGGTGGGGGCGCGGTCGAGTGGGAGGGCGGTGAAGACCTGCCCGACGTCGTCGAGCGGGATGCCCAGGCGCTTGGCGACGATGAGCAGCGAGATCCGCCTGAGCATGTGGCGCGGGTAGCGGCGTTGGTTGGCGCCGTTGCGCCGACTCGCGATGAGGCCGCGGCGCTCGTAGAAGTGGAGTGCTGAGACCGAGACGCCGGTGCGGCGGCTGACCTCGCCGATCGTGAGTTCGTCGTGTGGGCTGGTCTTCACCGCCTTACTCCCTACGGCTCGCGGCGTGGCGCGCGGGCGAAGATCAGCGCGGCCACGACGATGGACAACACGAGGCACAGTATTCCCGTGCCCAGCTGGGTCATGCGCCAGGACCAGGTGAACGCGTCGAGTTCAGCGGCGCGGTCGACGCCGAGCCGCCCAGCGCTGACGTCGGCCGCATGCGTTCCGTCGCCGAGCCGGTGCGCCAGAAGGCCCGTGATCGCGGCGCTGAACGCGGCGATCACGAGTGCCTCGGCAGCCCCGCGCAGTGTGTTGAGGAACCCGGCGGCCGCGCCCACCGCCTTGGCCGGAGCCAAGGCCATCGCCTGGCCGTCGGTGATACCGAATGAGACTCCCATGCCGATCCCGACGAGCAGCAACGGCAGAGCGACCGAGGCAAGCGTGCGCTCGGGGGAGAGAGTCATGAGCCACAGATTGCCGGCTGCCACCATCGCCAGCGCCGCCATAATGAGGAGTCGCGCAGGGACACCACGGTTGACCAGAGCCGCGGCGGTCATTGGCATGATCAGGACCGGCGCGGTCAGCAGCAGCATCGCCGCGCCCGAGGCTGCGGGCGACAATTCGCCCGCGGCCTGGAGATAGGTCGGCAGAAAGACGAGCGCCCCGAGGAATCCAACGGAGGTCGTCAGCGTCGCCATACTCCAGCCCAGGAACGCACGGTTCGCGACCAGTGACGGCGCGAGGAGCGGCGAAGCGCTCATGCGTTGGCACGCGGCGAAGACGACGAGCCCGACCAGTCCCGCGGTCGTGCATGCGAGGACCGTCGGGTGGGTCCAGCCCAGAGCCGGGGCTTCGATAAGAGCGAACATGAGCAGCGTCAGCGACGCGATGAACAGTACGCTTCCGACCCAGTCGGTGCGGGCCCCGCTCGCGCGGGACTCGCGAACCCGGGTCGCGCCGATGGCGACCAGGAGACCGACCGCGGTGAACACCGCGAACGAGCCCTGCCATCCGAAGGCGGCGATAAGGAGCCCCGAGAGTGTCGGCCCGACCGCGATGCCGACACCCGCCATCGTGCCCATGAGCGCGAACGCGCGATTGCGCGCGGCCCCCGCATATTCGGAGGCGAGGATCGCGCCGCCGGCGGCCATGATGCCCGCGCCTCCGGCGCCGGAGACGATCCGCGCGGTGTCGATGAGCGCGATCGACGCTCCGGTGGCCGTGGCCGCGAACCCGGTAGCGAATACGAGTGCGGAGGCGATGAACAAGCGGCGGCGGC
>NZ_BAAHCB010000013.1:52380-123721 GCF_054776215.1 Glycomyces tarimensis | reverse complement strand
GACGAGCGTCATGGCCGCGAACGCCAGGTTGTACCCCGCGACGACCCAGTGTAGAGGCGACCCCGAGGTGCCGAGATCGCGGCCGATGCTTGGCAGGGCGATGGCCGTTCCGGAGATCGACATCGCGACGAGTACCACGCCGACGAGCACGACGGGGAGTGTGAGTGGGGATGGCCGAACCGGGGCCGGTGCGGCGGTGAAGATGGTGGCGTTCATGGCTTGCCTTCTGTGGTCGAGGACGGAACGCCGCCTAGGCAATCACCTCAACTTTAGTTGAGGTCAAGTCTGCGGTGGTGTCCGTCACGTCACATCCGCCGCGTGTAGGGCTTATCCTCGATTTGGCGCCCGATTCGCTGTCAATCTCATGCGACTTCATCGTGTCCGATCTAAGAGCGAATCCGCGGTGCCCCCACCCGCACACGGACCAGATCGCAGGCGAACTTGCGATCAGTTCTTCGAAGTGCTGGTTCTGAGACCAATGGCTGGATGCAAGCGTCGATGGGCGAGGGGCATGAAGTCGCCGGTGGTTGCAACGGAGTCGCGGTCTGTCCACATAGTCCGGTCGAAATTTACGCCACAAACCAGCCACAGAATTTGGCACACGATGGCCGATCCTGCGCGACTACCCTGGTTACCAAAACGCCCCCGCCATGGACGGCCAGTTCTGCGGGTTCTGGATGACTCCGTCGAGGGTGATGTAGGTGGAGTTGATGATCTTTCGCATGCGGCTGCCTTTCGGTCGGCGACTCTCTGCCGATTCGTCGAGCGGTGATCGCCTGGATCGACGAGCATCTTCTTCGAGGGCACGATCACCCTGGCCGTTGATCAGGGCTATCGACGCGGGCGGGCTTGACGCAAGGCGTCCAAGGTCTGCTCCAGTCGACGTTGACGGGTCTCAGCCTTCTTTGCCTGTTGGATCCACTCGGTGTAACCACGTTGCTGACTCGCGGTCAGCCCGTCGAAGAACGCGTGCGCGTCCGGTTCGGAGCTGAGCGCCGCTTGCAGATCCTCGGGCACGTCGACGTGCTCGGGCTCAGTCGCCAGCGCGATCTCCACATGGAGCCGGTCTCCCGCCTCAATGCCGGCCGCACTTCTGACCACGCCGCTCACGGGGATCATGACCTGGCCGGCCATGGTGCCGAGGCTCGTCCGAAACCGATGGCCGTTGAGCGAGACCGTCACCTTGGAGCGTCGCCCTCCGCCCAGCGCCTCGATGATGCTGTCCGGCACGGGCACACCCGTGGCCGTCTTCCCGTTGAGTCGGAGCTCGGCGTCGAACTTCATGACGCACCGCCCCACGACCGGCGTTCCATGATGCGCCCACCCCTTCCCGAGAGTGCAGTAGTGCTGGACTGTACAGTACTACATAGGTACTGTACGGTCTAGTACTAGATTTGCGGCAGTGCATTCGAAGCGGGAGGCGAGGCAAGACAGTGGAGAGGCAAGAGCGCGACCCGCCCCAGGGGCGGACGGCGATCAAGCGGCGGCAGATCACCGAGGCGGCGCTGATCCTGTTCCTGCGCCAGGGCTACAGCAAGACGAGCATGGACCAGGTCGCCGCGAATGCGCGCGTCTCCAAGCAGACCGTGTACAAGCGGTTCGCCGACAAAGAGACTCTCTTCCGCGAGATCGCACACGGCGTGACGGCGAACTCCAACCGCATCATCGAGGAGCTCGCCGGAGTCGTGGACACGCCGGTCCAGACCGCGGACGAGATGCGAAAGCTGCTGCAGCGCCTGGCGCGACGGTATCTCGATGCGGTCATGGAGCCGCACGTGCTCTCGCTTCGACGCTTGGTCATCGCCGAAGCGGAGCAGTTCCCCGATCTGGCCGACCAGTACTACCGGCGGGGCCCGGGCCGCGGTCTGGGCCTGATCGAAGCCGCGCTCCAGCGATGGGGCGAACAAGGTCTCATCGCGGCCGCGGATCCCGCCCTGGCCGCATCCCAGTTCGCCTATCTCGCGTTGGGTGCCAGCCAGGACAGAGCGCTCTTCCATCCCGGTCTCACCCCGGACTCGCTCGAGCGAGCCACGATCGCCGAAGCCGCCGCGAGCACGTTCCTGGCTGCCTACGGGTCGTGATTGTCAAGGCTCGCCCGCCCGGGTGCGACCCGCCACCGGTACGCACCGTTGAGCGACCGTCGCGGAAGCGATTAGCGTCCATGCGGGGGTGCGGACGCCGTCGTGGGCCTGGTGGTTGTATTCGCTCCGGAACGTGTCGATCCAGGTGGCGTAGGCCAGGGGCGGCGGCTGCGTCGTTTAGCGAGTTCCGAGAAAATCAACGGTCAGAACCGGGCGCCGGCACTACTCCAGTTGTAGGGGTCCTACAATCACTGTCCGAATTTGGTCGGGAACCCCTTGCGCATGAGGTCGATACTGGCTTCATGAACACCGTTACTGACACCCGAGGCTCGCTTTTGCGACGCCATCCCGAGATCATCGGGGGCCCGCTCGTGGCCGTCCTGTTCGCCGTCGCCTACTGGGGGATGGAATCCGTCGCCGCGATGATTCCCTACACCCTCGTCATGGCCGTCGCGGTCTTCACGGCGCTGACCTCGGTCAGTGTCGTGGCCCGCTCGGTCGCCTGGATCGTCTTGGTGACGGCCTGGATCTCCGACTTCTTCTCGTACTTCGACCACTCCAAGGGGAACACCGACGCGGGATGGGTCGTGCCGGTGGCCGAGACCCTGATCTGGGTCTGGTTGGCGATGCCTGCGGCAGTTTTCCTGCTCGTGTGCTGGAAATCCCCGCGGCCGCGGTTCGACACCTACCTCGCCGAGGCGATCCTGCTGGTGCTCATAGCGATGCAACTGGGGGCCTCCACCCCCGGTTACATCAGTGAGGCCGCCCCCGGCGAAGTGCCGGTGGGGATCCTGCTCTACCTGGGCGCGGCGGCGTACTTCGGTGTCGCGGCCTGGCTGGTGCCGACGCGGCGGATCTTCTACGGCGTCACCGCCCTCGGCGGGATCGCCATCGCGGCCTCCGGCACGGTGCTGTTCTCAGGCGAGTGGGTGCACAACTTCGTGCTGTTCCCGATCATGGCGTTGGGGATCCCGCTGGTCGGCCTGGTGCTCCAGATCGCCCGGAGGGGCCGAGGCAAGGTCCGCGCGACTGCTGCCGCCTGACAAAGTCCCGCGGAACCCGATGCGATGAAGGCGTCCAGCCGAGGTCCGGTGTCGACGAGCGCGAGCGCGATCACCAAGTCGGGTCGTTGCTCGGCGAGAGCGGCGGCGACCATGCCGCCGCTGGAATGGCCGACCACTATGGCGCGCTCGGAACCGGACCTCGCAGCCCATGCTCCCGGGTTCGGCCGACCGGCCGCGCCCGAGCAGGTCGATCCGGATGACGCGATGGGAGTCCGTCGGCAACGGCACAGGGCGTCCCACGAGCGGGCCGACGCGGCGGACCCGTGGACGAGCAGGAGCGCCTTCGGTATCGATCTCGGCCAGCAGGTCGGGTTCGACCTTCTGAGTAGCTGCTCGGCACACTACGAGAATGGCGGCGAGTCCAAGCGATCCCAGCTTCGCGAAGCTGCCGGTGCCAGGTGTGGGAACAGGCTCGGTTCTCCTTTGATCATGCCGATTCGACATCGTAAGGATCGTTTGGGCCGTGCTCGCACTGGCCGGCGGAGGCGGAGCTCAGGAGCCCCGTCCCCGCCGGAACCCGTCAGCTCAGGAGAGCGTGAAGGTGATGAACCTCGGTTTGTAGATGCTGGGGTCGCGGTAGTGGGCGCCCTCCGGGCCCACGGTGGTGTCGAAGTGGTTGACGTTGTACGAGAGCGTGAAAGTGTTGCCCGAGCTCAGTGTCTGGTGGATGTGCGGGTTGTAGGCGAAGACGTCCTCGTCCCCGTAACTGCCCCATGGCCCCGTTTCGGGCATCGAGAAGACCAGGCTCTGGTTCGTGAACGGACCGGCGGGCGAGCACGAGGTGTACGCGTACACCTTGTTGCTGAACGCCTCCGTCGAGTCCTGGCTGACCATGACGTACTGGCCGTTCCACTTGGTCACGGAGTACTCGTTCGCGATCCCGTTGAGGCCGATGCCGGCGTCCCACTCGTAGGCGGTCCACCCGTCCGGGGTCCAGTACTGCCATTTGTCGACGGCGTTGAGATTCGAGCCGTGGACGCGGGCGATGCGCTGCTTCTTGTCGGTGGGTGCGTCGGCGAGCCCGTAGACGTAGGTGTAGCCGTCACCGGACTGGCTGGCCGGCAGCAGGGCCGAGCCCCAGGCGCCCGCCTGCGACGGGAGTTCATCGACGCGCAGCGGCGTGCTCAGGTCGCCGAGGGAGAACGTGGCCACGACGTTGCGCTTGAAGCCCCAGTCCCATGAGCCTGAACCGAACCGGTAGTACTCCTGGTACACCACCTGGAGATAGTCGATGCCGTTCTGGCGCGAGATCATGCCGTCGCCGAGCCAGAACCAGTGGTCGGCTTCGGACGGGGGCATGATCGCGGCCGGATCGGCCGCCGTGCCTCCGTGGATGGTGGACAGCGAGTTCCCGTCCTGTCTGACGAAGGTGCTGTTGACCAGCTGTGCGGAGGTCGGTCTGGTGCCGTCGTCGTTGAGCGGCCCGAGGAACGTGTCCGAGAAGAGCCACAGCAGGTCGCCGTCGGGCAGGCGCACCGAATAGGTGGAGTCGCCGCCGGTCCAGCCGTTCGGGGTGCTCTCCGCGTAGTCCAGGAACCGCTGCTCGGGCGCGGCGCCGGTCTGCAGGTTGCCCACATTCAGGTCCGACAGGTTGCACGAGCGCTTGTCCAGCGGAATGAGGGCGCGCACCCGCCAGGAGTAGTCGCGGCCGTCGTTGTCGGCCTCGACCGAGTCGTGGTCGAGGTCGGTGCGGGTGGCGACGAGCGTGACGACCATGGGGTGCGCGAAATCGGGGACGGTGATGACGTTGTTCGTATCCGGGTAGACCGCGCGCGCGACGGTCGGGTACTCCGCGAGCGATCCGGGACTGCCGACCGGGGACCAGACGAGCGCCACGTACTCGATGTCGTCGCGGTCAGCGGTGGCGATGGTCAGCGTCGACTCGTAGCCGTCGGAGGGATCGCCGGAGTCCTCGGCGGCCGAGAAGTCGAAGTAGGCCGACCCGCCCGGCTCGATCGTGGAGGTGTAGGTCTCATCGTGCCCGAGCGGGACCGTGCGCGCCGTCCGGGTCGGTCGCTCCAGACCGAGGATGTGGTCGTCGGTCCCGTCCGAGCCCAGGTTTCGGCGCCACAGGTCCTTGTCCGGATCGGCGTAGCCGTAGCCGGCCATGGGGTTGGGCGGCGCGCCGCTCTGTTCGGCGGCGAGCCGGTAGTTGGCGACCGCGAATCCCAGCAGGGTCGAATCGCGGTCGAGGCCGTACCCGGCCAGCGTCGCCTCGATAGCGGCGATGGGGTAGACGTCGTGGGAGGCTATTCGCTCCCAGGTGCGCCGCACGAACGAGCGGTCGGTGCGTTCGCTCAGGTAGACCGGGAGCACGAAGGCGCCGTACTGGCGCGGGGCGCCCAGCTCCCCGGCGCCGTTCAGCGCCCGCCCCGGGTCGGACAGGAACGTGTCCACGTTGCGGGCGTACAGTTCGGCCGCGTCGGAATTGGCGGGGTCCCAGTCCTGGAGTCGGTACGACTGGACCGCGGCCCATTCGGCGGTGGCCTCCATCCACCAGTTCATGGACTTGAACGCGGCGCCGCCCATCCAGTTCAGCAGGTAGGTCCAACCGGTTTCGCCGGTGTCCCAGTACTGGTACTGCACGAGGTGGAAGAACTCGTGCCGGGGCACGTAGTCGTAGTTGTCCTCATCGTCCAGTCCCGGATCGGAGGGGAGAACGATCATCGGCTGGTCGTTGATGCCGAACGGCAACGCGAACGGGTGGCCTTGGAACCATCCTTCCTGGGTCTCGTTCAGGCCCACCACGACGCCCCAGGGTCCCGAGCCGGGGTCGACATCGAAACCCAGCTCCCGGAACGCCTCCTGGGCCTCGTCGATCGCGTTGATCATGTCGACCACCGCCGTGGGGCGGCCGTTGGGGCCGGCGTCGGCTGGGACTCCCCGCTCGTCGCCGGGGTGGTCCTTGATGTCGTAGAGGAACACGAAGTCGTCGACGAACGCCTGGCACTCGTAGTCGTGGAAGTTGTATTCGAGCGAGGAGTCGCAGTCGTCGACCTGTGCCGCCGAGGACTCGGGCGCGGTGATCGTCTGCCGTAGGGGGTTGTCCTCGCCTTCGATCTCGGCGCCTTGGGCCGATAGGTAGGCGAGGTAGCGTTCGGGCTCCTCGATCGGGCCGGTAGGACGCAGCTCCTCGGGGACCGTCTCAGGGGCGGTGAAAGAGGCGAGGCCGTACTCGACCGCTTCGGCGGTGGTGATCTCGCCGCTACGGTGCGCCTGAAGGAGGTGCTCATCGGGCCCGAAGTCGGCCTCCCCGGTTGGGGAGGGATGCTCCTGGTTCTGAGCGAACTCCTCGGCGATGGCCGCGTCGAACGCGTGCGCTTGGGGAGCTCCGGAGTCGTCGGCGGTGTCGGGGGCGGGGTTCGGTTCCGCTTGTGCTGCGGGCGCGGTGAGCAGGGTCGCTGCCACCACGGCTGCGCAGGCTTGAGAAAGCCGTTTCAATTGTCCTCCATTAGGGTGAGGTGTATCGAGTATCGCAGCCCCGCAGTGGATTCCGATAGGGCATTTGCTTCGTGCGAGCGCTTCGCGGCAGACCGGCGAGCATCACGGGCGGTGTAGCGCATGGAGCAGCTCGCCTGCCGGTATCGGCGGCCGGATTCGGGCGGAGCGGTCCGTCGATCGGTATCAGTCGGCGGCTGAGCGCGAACGCCGGCGGTCAGTCGAGCACCGTGAGCACGTATGGGGATGCCGATCCGGGAGGCGCCTCATTGATCCAGGCGGTCGCCGACCGCTCGCATCGCCCGGCCTACGGCTCGGAAATCCTCCGGATCGACCACGTCGACGAAATGGGATCGAACCGTTCGGAGATTGTCCTCGGCGGCGGCTTCGAGGAGCGCGAAGCCCGCCTCGGTCAGTCCGGCCGCTACGCCGCGCTTGTCCGCTGCGACCGCCATTCGGCGAACCAGGCCCCGCTCCTCCAGCCCTCTGACGCGATGGGACAGCCGGCTGCGCGAGTAGTAGGCCAGCTCGGCGAGTTCGGCCATCCGCATCGACCCGTCCGCCGCCTCCGAGAGCCGGACGAGGACCTCGAATTCCGCCAGTGTCAGGCCGTGCCGCTCCCGCAGGCGGCCGTCGAGCATGTCGATGAAGCGGATCGACCCTTCGATGAAAGCGCGCCAGTCGCGTTGCTGCTGCTCGTCCAACCACTCGGTCACCAGTACAGCCTAACAGTTGAAATCTTCAACTACATGAGCGTAGTGTAGTTGAAGAATTCAATTAGATTGGAGTCGTCGTGACCTTCAACAGCCCCTGGGTGATCCAAGAGCGGGACGCCGAAACACTTTCCTCGCCGGACCTTTGGCTCCTGGCCGATGGCAGTCACACCGGCAGCCTCCTCGGCGCGAACCGTCTCGCGCTGGAGGCCGGCGCGCCGGGCGCGAAGCCGCATTACCACGAGCGATCCGCAGAGGCGTTCTACGTCATCGATGGGGCGCTCAGCATGCTCATCGAGACCGAGGCGTTCACCTTGGACAGGGGCGGATACGCCGTCGTTCCCGCTGGAGCCACGCACGCCTTCGCCGCGGGTGAGGAGGCGCCCGCCGATGTCCTCATCACTCTGGTCCCCGGTGTCGACAGGTTCGAGTACTTCCGGATGCTCGGCGAGCTCCTGCGCGGGGAGCTGCCCGAACAGGAGGCGGCGCGGATTCACGAGCGGTACGACGTCCACTTCGTGGACGGTCTCGACTGGGGCTCGAACCGCAAGGCGGAGTGAGCGCAGGGCCTGCGGCGTGCTCCGTCGTCGGGCGCGATCGCCCCCGACGACGGAGTCGACGGAACGCCCTTGCAGGACTGTGGCGATGCGACCGCGCTGGTGCTCGTGGCCGGCGCGGGCAGCGCGGCCATGTCGGGGCGTGCGACCGGCTCGACCACCCGGGTCGGCGACACGGCCCACCCGGGTGGTCTCCGGGGCTCGGCGACGAGCGGAGGAGCCCGCCGCCGGCGGAAGACGGCTGAGGCTCAGTGTTGAGCGGCGAGCCAGTGCTCGAAGCTGGTCGCCGCCAGGTGCGCCGGCTGAGCCGGCAGCAGCACCTCGCCGGCCATTTCGGGCCCGAACACGCCCGACCAGGTCGGGACGAGCCTGATATCGCGGCCCTTCGCCTGAAGAGTCCGCCGGGCCATGTCGACCAGGTCCTGCGTCTGGGGTCCGGCCACGTCGGCGTGACGTCCCCGCGGACCGTCCAGGGCCACCTTGGCGAGGACGTCGGCGACGTCGTCCGGGGCGATCGGCTGTACCAGCAGCGGGGCGATCTCGGCGGTGCCGTTCTGCTCGGTCCAACCGGCGACCATCTCGGCGAAGTCGTGGAACTGGGTGACCGGGACGATCGTCCACGGCACCGGACCGGCTTCGACCAGACGTTCCTGTTCTCGTTTGCCGTAGTAGTGATCGTTCCCTTCGACGCGGTGGACGCCGACGATCGACAACAGCACATGATGGCGGACCCCGGCGCGGGCTTCGGCCTCGAGCAGGTGCCGAGTGGCCGCCTCGAAATAGGACACTGTGCCGTCGCGGTCGAGCGGCGGGGCATTGGTGGCGTCGACGACCGCCTCGACGCCGGTAAGCGCCTCATCGAGGCCCTCGCCCGTGAGCAGATCGACCCCTCGTGAGCGGCTGATGCGGACAACGTCGTGTCCTTCGCGTTCAAGGGCGTCGGCAGTGCGTGTCCCGATGTTCCCGGTGGCGCCCGCGATCGCGAGTCTCATATCGGTCCTCCTTCTGATGGCTACGCCGTGAGCCTATCGTGGACTTCATAGGTCCGCAATATCTACGATATGATGGGATCGTGAAGTTGCCCGCAAGCACTGAATGGGTGTTGCACTGCGCCGCCTCGCTCGCCCAGCTCGAACCGCACGTGTCGGCCTCGACCTCGCAGCTGGCCGAGTACTTCGACCTGCCGCCCGCCTATCTCGCCAAGCAGCTCAAGGCTTTGGTCAGGGCGGGCGTGCTGACCGCCACCTCGGGACCGAGAGGCGGATTCCGGCTCGCTCGGCCGGCCGAGGCGATCTCCCTGCTCGACATTGTCGAGGCGGTCGACGGCGGTGCCTCGCCCTACGAATGCCGCGAGATCCGTCAGCAGGGCCGCGGCGCTCTGCCGCCCGAGGACTGTCGCAGCACCTGCATCCTCGCGGTGAAGATGGCCGAGGCCCACGAGGCATGGAGGCGCAGCCTCGCCGCGGTCACCCTCGCCGACGTCCTCGACTCGCTTCCCGACTGGGTGCCGGCGAGAACCCGGTCGCTGCTTCCCGCGGAGACCGCAGGGCCTTAGTGCTCCTTGCTTGTTCGTCCGGGGCGGTCTCCAGCAGACGAGTGCGCGGCCGAGGGGGAGGAGCGCTTCGCGGGTCACGTCTGCCGTGTCGATCAGGTGAGGTCGAGGCCGCCGTCGACGGTCAGGACCTGTCCGGTGATCCAGGTGGTGGCGGGGTCGGCGAGGCGCAGGATCCAGGCGGCGACCTCCTCGGGTTCACCGCGGCGGCCCAGCGGGATGCGGGCCGCTTCGTCGCGTGTGATGGCCTCGACGTCGGCTTCGGCCAATCCCGCCGCGGTGAGCGCCTCGCTTTCGGTGGGCCCGGGGGCGACGGCGTCGGCGCCCACGTCGGTCTGTCCACGGACGCGCAGGCGGGGACCTGACGGCCCCCGCCTGCGGCCCGGTGTCCGTCCGGGACGCCGGGCTCAGATCGGGTCGATGCCCTCGATGGTCGGGACGACTGGGCGGATGGAGCCGTCCGGCTCGAAGTGCAGGCGGTCGATCATGGTCTCCCGATGGGTGCCGTCGCCATCGGGTATGGCGAACCGGTGGTAGGCGATGTACCACCGATCGGTGCCGGGGACCTGGATCACCGAGTGGTGGCCGGTGCCTTTGATCCCTTGACTCAGGTCCTTCTGCAAGATCACCCCGACTCGGTCGCTCCACGGACCGGTCGGCGAGGAACCGGTGGCGTAGGCGACCCGGTAGTCCTCCGAGCGGGTGTCGTTCTCCGACCACATGAAGTAGTAGGTGCTCCCGCGCTTGATCACGAAGCCGCCCTCGTTGTAGTTCGCGGGCTTGTAGGTGCGCACCTGCGCGGCGTCGAAGGAAACCATGTCGTCGTTCAGCGGCACCTGGTGCGAAGAGCCCTGACCCCAGTACAGGTAGGACCGGCCACCGGTGTCGGTGAAGACCATTGGATCGATCATCTGGCCCGCGTAGGCGCCGGCCGAGACCAGCGGGTGGCCGAGGGCGTCCCTGAACGGGCCGGTCGGCGAATCCGACACCGCCACCCCGAGCTGTTTTCGCGTGTCGCCGCTGGTCCGCCCGCCGGAGAAGTAGAAGTAGTACTTTCCGTTCTTTTCGGCGATCGCGGGAGCCCATGCCGAGTCGTCGGCCCATGCGACGTCCTCGGCCACGTCCAGGATCACGCCGTGGTCGGTCCAGTGGACCAGGTCGGTGGACGAGAAGGCTCGGTACTGGGTGCCGGACCAGCCGGGGAATCCGTCGGTGGTCGGATACAGGTAGTACGTGCCGTCGAAGACGACGAGGTTCGGATCGGCGAACAGGCCGGGCAGCGCCGGATTCGAGGCCAGACGCAGCTCCCACTGCCGGCCGTCACCGGTGTCGCAGTTCCCCTGCTGGAGCCGTGCGCCGTTCGCCGTCGATCCGTCGAGCACCCCCAGGCACTTGCCGGAATGGCGAGCGATGAGCCGCACCTGCCCCTCCCCGGCGTCCTGGACCTGCCACTGCTGGTTGGTCCCGCCGTTGCAGCTCCACTGGATGACCCTGGCGCCGTCGGACGTCGAAGCCTCGTTGACGTCGAGGCACTTGTCGGAGTGGCGAGCGGTGAGCTCGACATAGCCGTTTCCGAGGTCGTTCATACGCCACAGTTGGTTCAGGCCCCCGTTGCAGTCGTACTGTCCGATCTCGGCGCCGTCGGCGGTGGAGGCGCTGATCACGTCGGCGCACTTGCCGGAGTGGAGGGCGGCCAAACTGACGGAGGTCCCGTCGGTTCGATGGTGGTCGGCCGCGGCTGGAGTCGCTCCGCCGAGCGCGACGGTCAGCGCCAGCGCGATGGCAGCGCCTATGGCGAGGATTCTGGGCATGGCGTTCTCCTTGGCTCCGAGGGCGCGACCCGAGTGGACGTGGAGCGGTGATATCGATAACACTGCTGCTCGGACTTCTTGGGACGATTGAGGTCGACGGCTTGAGACTATCGACAACCCATATATAAAGTCAAGTACATCAATATAAGAGGCATGTCGGTCCCGCGTGCCGGGCGGCTGCTGTCGTGACCGCCCCCGGCGCCCCGCGGGAACCGCTCCTCGGAACGCTCGGCGATGAATCCGCGTCACCCGCCTCGTCCTTACCGGTGAAACCGCCGCCCTCGGCCTCCCCGCGCCGCGGGCGGCCACCGCGCCTCACCGAAGGAACCGCCATGAGCACCGAACCGCAGCCACTTGACTACACGTTCACCGCGCCGATCGAGAAGGACGGCTCGTTCCCCACGTTTCTCACCGTCCCCGACTCCGCCGAATTGCTCGGCACCCGCCGCGCCGTCAAGGTCACCGGCACCATGGACGGCCACGAGTTCGCCGCCACGCTCATGCCCTCCGGCCAGGGCCCGCACTGGCTGCCCGTCCGGGCGGCGCTGTGCAAACTCATCGGGAAGGGGGCGGCCGGCGAGCAGGTGACCGTCCGGCTCCAGCAGCGGCTCACCTAGGCTCAGCCGACTTTCGACGCCGTCCGGGCCGGTTCAGATCCAGCCCTGCTCCCAAGCGTGCTGGGCCGCGGCATGGCGGGTGCGCCTGCCGAGTTTGCGCATCGCGGTCGACAGGTAGTTGCGGACGGTCCCGGGCGCGAGATGCAGCTCGGCGGCGATCTCATCGATCGTGCCCCCGCCGCGAGTCGCGCGCAGCAGTTCGAGTTCCCGATCGGTCAGCGGGGACTCGTTCTCGGTCAAGGCCGAGGCGGCGATCTCGGGATCGATGTAGCGGCTGCCGGAGCCCACGTCGCGGATGATCTGCGCGAGGCGGTCGGCCGGAGTGGTCTTGGGGACGAAGCCCTGGACTCCGACCGCCAGGGCGCGGCGCAGCACCCCGGGCCTGGCGTGCCTGGTCACGAGCATGATCCGGATGTCCAAGCGGCGCTCGCGGATCTGGGCGGCGGCCCACAGGCCGTCCTGCGGCGGCATCTCCAGGTCGAGCACGGCGATGTCCGGGACGTGCCGTTCTGCCAGCGCGACCGCCTCGGTGCTGCTCGAACCCTGCGCGACGACGGCGAAGTCCTCCTCCAGGTCCAGCAGCGCGGCCAGCGCCTCCCTGACGAGGGTCTCGTCGTCGGCGATGAGCAGCTTGATCACGTGGCCCCCTCTGGTCTGCGCGGCAGCGTGCCGGTCAGGGTGAACCTACCGTCGCGCCGCTCGTGGTCGACGCTCCCGCCCGCCTCCGCGAACCGCTCGGCGAGCATCGTGATCCCGTTGCCTCGCGGGCCGCCCTTGGCCTCTCGCGCTCCGTCGTTCGCGACGGTGACGGTCAGCCGCGTGTCGTCGGCGCTGACGGCCAGTTCGGCCGCCCGCGCTCGCGCGTGCCGCAGCATGTTCGTGGTGGCCTCGCGCACCAGCAGCCCCAGCAGATGCTCGGCGCGCTCGTCGAGCGGACTCGGCCCGGTGCGCACGGCGGCCTGGATGCCGGCCGACCGCAGTATTCGCGCCGCCGAGTCGATCTCGTGAGCGAGGGTGACCTTGTGGTAGCCGGACACGACCGCCCGGATGTCCTTGAGCGCTTCGCGCGCCAGTTCCTCCACCGCTTCGATCTCGGCGCCGGCCCGCCTCGGGTCGGCCTCGACCAGTCTGCGGGCCAGTTGCGCCTTGAGCGTGATCACCTGGAGGTGGCCGCCCTGGACGTCGTGGAGCTCGGCGGCGAAGCGCAACCGTTCCTCGGCGACGGCGAGTTCCCCGGCGATGCCTCTGGCCTCGTCGAGCCGCTCGGCGACCTCGTAGAACCACCACTGGCAGACCACGCCCGCCTGGACTGCGGGCACCATGACGAGCGCCAGGATCAGTCCCGCGGCGTCGGTCAGACCGAGGGCCACCAGAGCGACCGTGCCCGCGGCCACGGTCGCGCAGGAGATCGCGGTCGTGCGGAGGTAGCCGCCCGGCCCGCCCGCGAGCAGCCGACCCGTCTCCAGCAGGGCCACCGGCACGATCCACGATGAGGTCACCGGCGTCTCGAACAGCCCCGCGCCGAATCCGACGGCGACCACGGCCCACCCGGTCCACAAAAGCCGCCGCCGCAGCCGGATACCGCCGTGCTCCATGAACAGCCACAGCACCGCGGTCGCGAGCCCCAGCGACACGAACAGCCCGGCGACCGTGATCCACAGGAGCGCCTGGCTGGAAGGCGCCTCGCCGGCCAGGAACAGCAGCGCGACGGACAGGCCGGCCGGCCCGGACGAGATGAGCGTCCAGTAGGTGTACCGGTGGAGTCGCTTCAGGTCGCGGACCGGGAGGTCGAGGAGGGTTGACACCCCGAGATTGAACCATCCGGGGCGGCGAAATGACAAAAGTAACGCGGACGATGGACATCGCCACGCGCATCGGTGCGGTTCCCTCACTACCGGCCGCGCCGCGCACCGACGATCGTGGAACGCATGAATCCGACACCGCTCCCTCTGGTCGACCACACGGCCGCGGGCACTGCCACGGCGATCCGCGCCGAGCATGTGACGTGCCGCTACGGAGATTTCACCGCCGTTGACGGCCTGACCCTGGAAGTCCCCGAAGGCGAGCTCTTCGCCTTGCTCGGCACCAACGGCGCCGGGAAGACCACTTCCATCGAGGCCCTGCACGGAGCGCGCCGCGCCGACGAGGGCCGCGTCAGCGTCCTCGGTCTCGATCCGCGAAGGCACCGTCGCCGCCTCGCCTCCGAGGTCGCCGTCATCGGTCAGGACACCGGCTTCGCCGCCGACCTGACCGCCCTGGAGACGCTGCGGCTGTGGAACGACCTGCACGGCCGCCGCGGCGAGCCCGGGGCGCTGATGGAACGCGTCGACCTCGCGGGCCGCGCCTCCACCCGCGTCGGGGCGCTCTCCGGCGGCGAGCGCCGCCGCCTCGATCTGGCGATGGCCCTGGCCGTCCGGCCGCGCGTGCTCTTCGCCGACGAGCCGACCACCGGCCTCGACCCGACCTCGCGGCGCAGCGCCTGGGCGCTGCTGCGCGAACTCGCCGCCGAGGGCACCACCGTGCTGCTGACGACGCACTACCTCGACGAGGCCACCGAACTGGCCGAGCGGATCGCGATCATGGACCGGGGCCGGATCGTCCGCTTCGGGACCGTCGAGGAGGTCACTTCCTCCCACGGCTCGCTGATCACCGCTCGCCTGCCCGAGCACCTCGGCGCGCTCGACCTGCCGCGGCTGTCCGGCCGTGTCAGGTTCGAGGACGGGGCCGTCGCGGTGCGCACCGACGATCTCCAGCATGACCTCCACCGGCTGCTGACCTGGGCCGACTTCCAAGGCATCGAGCTGGGCGGCCTGAAAGCGAACCCCGCGAGCCTCGACGAGGTCTTCGCCGAACTCGACACCCATGCCGAACAGGAGCGTTGACATGACCACCGCGAACCTCCGCTCCGCTCGGCCCGCTCGCCCGGCGTGGTCGCTGCTCGCCGCCGCCGAGTTCCGCCTGATCGCGCGCAACCGCACGGTCCTGATCTCGGCGACGATCGTCCCTGTCGTGTTCGCGCTGGTCCTGATCGAGTTCGAGGTCGGCTACCTGGCCGCGCCGGGCGCGCTGGCCGCGATGCAGCTGGTGTTCTTGCAGCTGTTCGGCGTCTTCATGACCGTGACGATGACACTGGCGGCCCGCCGCCAGCAGCTGTACTTGCAGCGGCTGCGCACCTCCCCGGCGTCGACCGCCGCCGTCGTGGCCGGTCTGACCGTGCCGCTGGTGCTGCTCGTGCTGCCGCAGACCGTGTTCGTCTTCGGAGTCACCAGCGCGGTGAC
The DNA here is from genome assembly GCF_054776215.1 of Glycomyces tarimensis. Lineage (NCBI taxonomy): Bacteria > Bacillati > Actinomycetota > Actinomycetes > Glycomycetales > Glycomycetaceae > Glycomyces > Glycomyces tarimensis. The sequence goes on along the minus strand of NZ_BAAHCB010000013.1, from coordinate 108,610 downwards.
CGGGACGTTCCCCGAACATCCGGTGCTGCTGGCGGCCGGGTTCGCGCTGTGCTCGGCGATGATGATCGGCTTCGGCTTCCTGACCGCTGCGTTCACCTCTTCGCCCGAGTCCGCGCAGTTCACGGCGCTGCCGGGGTTCTTCGCGGTCATGGGCGGGATGACGTGGGCGCAGACGACCGAGCCCGAGAACCTGGGAATATGGCACCTGCTGGTCCCCGGAGGCGCTCCGGCGGCCCTGGTGCGGGCGGCGTGGGAGGGCCCGGTGGACTGGCCGATCGAGATCGTCCTGGCGATCGTCGCGGGAGCGGCGGTAGCCGCGGCAGTAGCCCTGCTCGCGGCCCGAGTCTTCCGATGGCAGCCCCGAGCATAAAGGAGCAGACGGCCTCCGAGCTCACTTCGCTCCTGGAAACCCCTCGGTCTCCCTTCGGCGAGCAGCCCGGCCGCGGCCGCCGCCCGCCGGCAGGGGCCTGGAGTCGCTCAGGGGGACAGGGCGGTGCGGACGAGATCCGCGAGTTGGTCGGCGGCCGCGAGCGTGTCGTAGTCGGGGTCGCCGAGCTGTTCGGCGACGATCGCGTCGATCGCGCCCCCGACGATGATCGCGAGGGTACGCAGATCCAGGTCGGCACGGGCGCCGAGGGAGTCCTTCGCCTCGCCGAGGAGGCGCGCCAGCGGCCGCCATCGCTCCGCAGGATCGTACCGCCCCTCACCGTTGCTCATCGCCTCCACGATCATGCGGGTGTGCCGGGGGTGATCGTGGAGATGCCCGACCATCCCCCGGATGTAGGCGGCGGGTGCTTCCGCCGCGTCGGCGGCCTCGACGGCGGCGGCCACGTGGTCGGTCAGCGCTGTGAGGACATGCTCGTGCGCCGCGTCGACCACTGCCGCTTTGGTCGGGAAGTGGTAGAGGACCGCCGCTTTGGTGATGCCCGCGCGTTCGGCGATGCGCGCCAGTGACGCTCCGGCGTATCCGCGGTCGGCCACCAACTCGATCGTCACATCGATCAGTTGCCGGCGGCGCGCGCGTTCGGTGAGCGTCAGCTCCCCGGGCTCGCGACTTCCGACCGCTTTTCTTGTCATGATCAGCATTCTACCGTAAGGTCGAATTACTTACCAATCGGTTAGGAGCATCATGAGCGACCAGGAGAAGACGCCTTCGCGCCGCCGACGCCGTTGGCTCATCGTGCTGACGGTGCTGGCGGTCGGCGTCGCAGCGATCGCCTTCGTCGCCAGGACCCCGTCTCCGGTCGGGCACTGGACGAGCGCTGAGGGGCACGACGAGTTCGCCGACGCGTACGCCGAGGCCTTCGCCGATATGCCCGAGCCCGAAGAGACGCTCGACGTCCGCACCGACTACGGCGTCGTACGCCTCTACCGTTTCGCGGGGACGGGTGACGCCTCCGCGCCGCTGGTCCTGCTTCCCGGGCGCTCCTCGGCCTCGCCGGTGTGGGCGGACAACCTTCCCCACCTCCTGGAGGTCGGGGACGTCTACACCATCGATCTGCTGGGCGAGCCGGGCATGAGCGTCCAGGACCGGCCGATCGAGAACGACGACGATCAAGCGCTGTGGCTCCACCAGACGCTCCAACAACTGCCCGAAGACCGCTTTCACCTGGTGGGCATGTCCATCGGCGGCTGGAGCGCGACCAATCTGGCGATCCGGCGGCCCGAACTGATCGCCACGGCCACGCTCATCGACCCCGTCTACGTCTTCGCCGACATGCCGCTGGAAACCGTCATTCGCTCGCTCCCGGCGGCACTGCCGTGGCTGCCGCGGTCATGGCGCGACGGTTTCAACTCCTGGGTCGCCGGCGGTGCGCCGGTCGAGGACGAGCCCGTGGCCGAGATGATCGAGGCGGGCATGCAGCACTACAAGCTCCGCCTGCCCCAGCCGTCCCGGATAAGCGAGGAGCAACTCGAACGGCTCGACCTGCCCGTCCTGGCGATCATCGCCGGCGAGTCGGTCATGCACGACGCGCCGTCCGCGGTCGAAACCGCCGAGCGTGCCTTGGACGACGGCGATGTGCGGCTCTACCCGGACGCGTCGCATGCCGTCAACGGCGAGCATCCCGAAGACATCGCCGCCGATCTCGCGCGGTTCCTCGGCGAACACGGTTGACCGCGGCCCCGGGCTTCGACCCTGGCCGCCGGGCCCTGTGTGGACTCGCCGGCCTGGGATCGGGCTCAATCCGCCGGAGCCGTGCTCCTCCGACGTCACGGCGGTAGGCGCGCTCGAGTTCGGCGAGGGCGACTTCTCCGGTCCACGAGTACACCGAGCGGGCTTGCTCGACGCCGATGCGGGGTGTCCCGAGAGACGCCGATTCGGTACGATTCGTGCAATTGGACGTAGGAACGCGTGATGCGCCGATCGCCCGAAGGAGCCCCCTTGATCCCCGTGAACCATCCCCGTGCGGTCGCCGCCGCGAGTGCGACCGTGGTCCTCTGGGCTTCGGCGTTCGTGTCGATCCGCGCAGTGGGGGAGCACATCGACCCCGGCCCGCTCGCCCTGGGACGGTCGCTCTGCGCCGCCGCCGTACTGCTGGCGGCCCTGGCGGTCAGAGGCGAAGGCCTGCCGGATCGACGTGCCTGGCCGGGCATCGTCACCGCCGGCGTCCTCTGGTTCGGCGTCTATATGATCGCGCTCAACTGGGGCGAGCAGCTCGTCGACGCCGGCACGGCGGCGCTCGTCGTCAACATCGGCCCGATCCTCATCGCGCTGCTCGGCGGGTGGTTCCTCAAGGAGGGCTTCGCGCCGCGACTGTTCACCGGCATAGCGGTCGCGTTCGCGGGCGTCGCGGTCGTCAGCCTCTCGATGTCCGGCGCCGGGGCCACCTCCGTTCTCGGGGTGCTGCTCTGCCTGGTCGCCGCCGTCACCTACGCCATCGGCGTGGTCGCGCAGAAGCCGGCGCTGCATCACGCCTCGGCACTGCAGTTCACCTCGTTCGGCGTGTTCATCGCCACCGTGCTGTGCCTGCCCTTCGCCCCGGCACTGGTCTCCCAGCTCGGGTCCGCTCCGGCCTCGGCGGCGCTGCACACCGCCTATCTCGGCGTGTTCCCGACGGCGTTGGCGTTCATGACCTGGGCCTACGCCTTGAAGCACACCACGGCCGGCAGGATGGGCGCGACCACGTACGCCGTGCCGACGCTGGTGGTCGTCATGTCATGGCTGTTCCTCGGCGAGACGCCCGGCTGGCTGACCCTCGCCGGCGGCGCCCTGTGCCTGGCGGGCGTGGCGATCTCGCGTTCGCGCGGACGGGTGCGCCCTCCCGAGGAGGAGCCCGTCCCGCTCCGCGGTTGAGCCGCTCATAGTGTTGTGTTCGTCACTCTCGCTCGGACGCTCTCGCTTCGTCTCCTCCAAGATCGATTCGCACGGGATTCGTCATCTGAGGCTCATGTGACTGAATCGCACCCGAAACCGATCACTTCACGCTCAGTTATACTCAATTCACCTAGTGCTCTCATCTGTGACACCCACTGCTCCGTAGGATCATGGAACACTTGCATCGAAAGGGACCACGATCGGTCGAGGGGCATGGCGAAGAACGAATCCCTCCAATGTGCCGAAGCTTTGCTAATCTGATCCAGGCTCGAACGCAGGACTCCGGGCCACACGCAGAACCTCAAGATCAACTCGGCCCTAATAACAGTGCCCATACACGCCCTGAAAATTCCAGGTTGGATATACACAGGAAGACGCAGGTATGGTAGTCGATCGAGTCGCCAGCACCGAGAACGACGCTCAAGCCGAATCCGCGCAGCGCCGCAAGGCCGAGGACTTCGCCAGGCTCCACGCCGAGGACGGCCCCTTCGTAATCCCGAACCCGTGGGACGCTGGGACCGCGAAAATATTGCACGCCATGGGGTTCAGTGCGCTCGCCACCACCAGCGGCGGCCTCGCCGGCACGCTCGGCAAGATCGACCGCAACGCCGAGGTGACCCGTGAGGAGACCCTCGACAACGCCCGCCAGATCGCGGTCGCCACCCCGCTGCCGGTCTCGGTCGACCTCGAGGACGGATTCGGCGACTCACCGGAATCAGTTGCCGAAACCATTGGTCTCGCGGCATCTATAGGTGCAGTAGGTGGCTCTATTGAGGACGCTACGGGCCGTATTGATAACCCGATTCGGCAGTTCGGCGAATCGGTCGAACGCATCGAGGCGGCCGTCGAGGCGGCTCGAAGTCTCGATTTTCCGTTCATGATAACGGCGCGCTCTGAGAATTTCCTCTATGGAATAACCGACCTGGACGACACCGTCGCGCGGCTCCAGGCTTTCGCCGAGGCCGGCGCCGACGTCCTCTACGCCCCCGCACTGCCCGACGCCGAATCGATCCGCCGCGTCTGCGCCGCGGTCGATCGCCCCGTCAACGTGCTCCTCGGCGCGGGTCACCGCCTCACCGTCCCCCAGCTGTTCGAACTGGGAGTCCGCCGGGTGTCGCTCGGCTCCTCGCTCTCCCGAGCCGCCCTGGGCTCGTTCAAACGGGCGGCCGCCGAACTCCTGGAGCACGGCACCTGCGAATTCACGCGAGATGCCCTGACGATGGCCGACATGCGCGAGCTGATGGGCAAGTAGGGGACCGGGACTCATGGCATACCTCAACGCGCCCCAGTATGTCCTGGGGGAGATCACCGAACCCTACGACGCCATCAAAGGCTGGCGCGAACGCGCCGAAGCGCTCCAGATGGCCCCGCTCCCCGAGCTTTGGGGATGGGGCCGGGTCCGCCGCACCGAGAGGGACACCGCCGAACTGGCCGTCGACTCAGGCCGCGCCACGCTCGATCGCGCCGGCGTCGCGCCCGACGACGTCGACGACCTGTACCTGTGCTCGACCGCGTTCCCGACCTCGCTCGACGCCCAGACCACCCTCACCGCTCGGGTCCTGCGCGGCCTGGGCCTGCGCCGGGCGGCCGTCACCGGCGTCAGCCTCGCCAGGTGTGCGAACCTGCTGCTGGCCGTGCGTGCGGCCAGCGCCGCCGCGGACTCCGGACAGACCCGGACCGCCCTCGTCATCACCGCGGACCGGATCCAACACGAGCCCCACCGCATCGAGAACTTCGCGCTGTTCTCCGACGGCGCCGCGAGCTGCCTCGTCACCCCCGACGAGCGCGGCGACGGTTTCCGCATCGCGGCCGCGGCCGCGGCACAGGACCTGGCCGTCGCCGAGCCGGCCGGCCAGCTCTCGGCCGAGCTCGCCGTCGAGGTCAACGAGCGCCTGCGCCGCGCCACCGGCGTCGGACCGGGCGACATCGCACGAGTCCTCCACAACAACCTCTACCCGCCCCTGGTCTCCCTGAAGGAGGCGCAGGCCGGCTTCGCCCCGGAGCAGCTGCACCTCGCCAACATCACCCGATTCGGACACTGCTTCGCCGCCGACCCGCTGATCAACCTGGCCGACCTCGCCGAGGCAGGCGAGCTCCGCGACGGCGCCCCCTATCTCCTCGCGTCGAGCGTGCCCGGCATGCGGGCCGCCGTACTCCTCCGCCGCCACGCCCCGACCCGCACCCCGAAGTAGCCACCCACCGGAGCGAACCATGCGCAACGCCGCCGAACACCAGACCGAGCCGCGCCTCGACACGACGACCTCCCTGCCGATCCGCCCCCACCACTTCGCCCCGGAAGCGTGCGACGCCGCCGAGGCGGTCCTCGCCCGCCAACCCCGCGTGTGGCTCGAGCGCCTGCTCACCGACGCCGAATCCCAGAAGGCGCGCCTCCTCGCGATCCGGATCGCCGACGCCGTGCTGGGCGCGGCCCCCGACCACGCAGCGACCGACCCGGCCGAACTCATCGTGCACCGGCGCGCAGCCATCCGGGCGCGCATCGACCACCACCGCGGCGGCCCGGCATGGAACCGGCTCGTGCGCCAGCGCGCGCCGCTCGCGCTGATCGCAGGCTCCTGGCTCGACATGGTCTCCCAGCCCGCCACCGAACCCGCCGTCATCGTGAACCGCCTCGGCGCCCACCACCTCGCCCTCAAGGGCGAAGGCGTCATCACCGACTCCCTCGAATCGGCGCGCCGCCGCACCCTGGAAGCCGCCGGCATCCACCTGCCGCCGCTGCGCGCCGCCGACTTCACCCACCGATCCGAGACCAGGCCGCTCACCGCCGTCCACGCCGCCTTCTACGCCGCCCTGTCCCTGGTCTCGGCCACCCATCTCCCCGAAGTCATCGGCGTCCACTGCGCGTACTTCCTCCTCGGCGCTGACGACCGCCTGCTCGGCAACGAACCCGCCGTCGCCGAGACCGAGCTGCTCGCCGTCCTCGACCAGTACCGGCGGCTGTGCGACGGCTCGCCCACCGGCGAGGACGACTGGAACCGCCTCCGGCGCGCGGTCGCGGCCGTGCTCGCCCTCGAGGAGGAGCACCTCGACATGGCCGATGCCTTCGCCTCCTGGATCGAGCACCTGTCGCTCGACGACAAGGTCGCGGCGATCGTCGCCCGCCACATGCCCTTCGCCGGCAAGCAGCACAAGCAGGTCAAGGTCGGCGGCCGACTCCTGACGGACTGGTTCGCCGACCCCGATCGGGCCGACCTCGCCGCGTTCCTCGACGCGCTCGCCTCCTCCCGTCACCTGCGCCCCCGCTCCGACGGCACCGTCCGGTTCATGGAGGCCATCAAGTTCGGCGGGCCGATGTTCGGGATCTTCGACGCCGAGGAGGCCGCGACGTTCGCCGAATGGATCGACGCCGTCAACGCCGGGGAGCGCGGCCGGATCACGCTCTCGGCCAATGAGGCCGGCGACGCTGCGGCCTGGCGCTGGCACGACCGTATCGCCGCCGGACCGGCGCCCGGCCGTCTCGTGTTCGAACCGTCCGGCGCCCTCGACGACCGGGAGCTGTTCTACCGCCTGGTCAACGTCGAACAGTTCCCCAACGTCCTCCCGCTCGCACGCGAACGCGCCGAGCAGGGCCTGACCGAGGCCGAGATCCTGTTCGACCACGGCGGCGAAGGGCGCTACACCGACGCCTCCTGGTTCGAGTACAGCCCCGAAGCGCTCCTGGAGCGGGCCGAGTCGATCTACTGGCGCAAGCTCGTCGAGCCCTACCGGAGGCTCGAGGAGATCCCCGGCCGCGACGAGGTCGTCTTCGGGCAGAAACTCACCGCGTTCGGCAGCATGGTCGACGGCGCCTGGGTCCACCGCATCGGCGGCCTCGGCCGCTACGAGCGCCGCGCCGACGGCATGCTGCTGGGCATCTACGCCGACGAGATGGGCCGCGGCGACGTCGCCAAGAACCACATCACCCTCATCCGACGGGTCCTGGAGAGCATGGACGTCCACCTCCCGCACCTCCGCAGCGAACAGTTCAAGGACCAGGCCGAACTGCCCGACGTCTACGCCTTCCCGATCCACCAGCTCAGCCTGGCGCTGTTCCCCGACTCCCTCTACGACGAGATCGTCGGCTACAACCTCGGCATCGAGATGCTCGGGCTCGGCGAGATGCGCCTGCACGAGATCCAGAAGCTGCGCCGCTGGGGATTCGACACCGTCTACGAAGAGGCGCACCTGACCATCGACAACTTCTCCTCCGGGCACGCCCGCCAGTCGGTCGACCTCGTCAACGTCCACCTCGACGACGTCGCCCGCCACAGCGGCCGGGAAGAAGTGCGGCGACGGTGGCGGCGGGTGTGGCGCGGCTACGCCTCGTTCGCGTACCACCTCGAGGTCGATCTGGTGAACCGGCTCAAGGCCGCACCGGAACCGTCCGCCGAACTGGTCATTTGAGGAGGTCCGCGATGAGTGCCGCCGCATTCGAGCCCGAAGTCCTGCGCCTGCCGCTGTTCGAGGACCGACACCGCGACCTGGCCGAGCGCCTCGACCGCTGGTGCGCCGAGCGTGCCCCCGACTGGGCCGACCCCGCCGCGACCGCCCCCGCCGATCGGTGCCGTGCCCTGCTCGGCGAGATCGGCGACGCCGGCTGGCTGCGGCACCTCGGCGCCGACCGGCCCTCCTCTGAGCTCCGATCCGTCTGCGTCAGAAGGCAGGTGCTCGCCTTCCACGAGGACCTTGCCGACTTCGTCTACTCCATTCAAGAGCTCAGCGCCGCCGCGATCGCCCGGTACGGGACCGAAGAGCAGCGCCGACGGCACCTGCCGGGCCTCGCGGCCGGAACCAGCGCCGGAGCGCTGGCCCTGTCCGAGCCCGGCGCCGGCTCCGACCTCGCCGGCGTCGCGCTCGAGGCCGAACCCGACGGCGACGGGTTCGTCCTCAACGGCGTCAAGACCTGGATCGCGCAGGGCGATATCGCCGACGTGCACGTCGTCCTCGCCCGCACCGGCGACGGACCGGGCCCGCTCGGACTCACCGCCTTCCTGGTCCCCGGCCACGCCCCCGGGCTCAAGGCCGCGCCGATCGGCGCGATCGCGCCCCGGTCGTGGGCCGAGCTCACCTTCGCCGACTGCCGGGTCGGACCCGACGCGGTCCTCGGCGAACGCGGGCTCGGCTACGTCGTCGCCCTCGATGTCCTCGAACGGGCGCGCATGACCGTCGCCGCCGCGGCGACCGGCTTCGCCGGACGCGCCTTCCGTCTCGCCCTCGAACACGCCCGCGGCCGGCGGGCCTACGCGGGTCGCCTCGCCGACCTTCAGCTCGTCAAATCCTCGCTGGCGGCGATGCGCATCAAGCTCTCGGCGTCCTCGCTGCTCACCGCCCGCGCCGCCTGGGCGGCCGACAACGGCGAGGACTACGCCGAGTCCTCGGCGAGCGCCAAGGTCTACGCCACCGAGGCCGCCTGCGAGATCGTCGACGCCGCCGTCCAGATCTTCGGCGCCGCCGGGCTCGTCGCCGACAGTCCGATGGAGCGGCTCTACCGCCAGACCCGCTCGCTGCGCATCTACGAAGGACCGTCCGAAGTGCTCGAAATGAGCATCGCCGAAGCCCTGTGACCGAACACGACCGACCGGGAGGCCCCATGACCACACCGCTCAGCGCGATCCAAGCCGACGACCCGTACGCGTACTACGCCCGGCTCACCGCCGAGCGCCCCTTCGCGTTCGACGCGGAGATCGGCGCCTGGGTCGCCGCCGACGCCGAAGCGGTCGCGACCGCCTTCAACGCCGCCGAACTGCGGGTGCGCCCGAGCGGTGACGAGGTGCCCGCCCCCATCGCGGACACCCCGGCCGGCGAGGTCTTCGGGCAGCTGGTCCGCATGCGGGACGACGAGGCCGCCGCCGAACTCAAAACCGCCGTCACCACGGCGCTGTCCAAGACCGCCCCCCAAACGATCGCCGAGACCGCCCGCCGCTGCGCGCGCCAGGCGCTCGAGAGCGGCATCGACTACCGCGAACTCGCCTTCGGCGTCCCGGTCGCCACCGTCGCCTCCCTCTGCGGCGTCCCCGAACCGGACCTGCGCCGAGCGGTCGAACTGACCGCCGCCTTCGTCCGCTGCATTCCGGCCTCCGCCGCCCCCGACGACCACGCCGCCGCAGCCGAAGCCGCCGCCGAACTCCAGCCCCTGCTCGCCCGCGCCGCCGAACGCGACGGCCTCGCCGCCCGACTGCTGGAGACCGCCGCGGCCCACCACGTCCCCACGGCCCCCGCCCTCGCCAACACCGTCGGACTGCTGTCCCAGACGTACGACGCGACCGCCGGCCTCGTCGGCAACACCCTCCTCGGGCTCGCCCGCCACGAACGCGGCGAGGACCTGCGGGCCTTCAGCGAAGAGATCGCGCGCCACGACGCCCCGATCCAGAACACGCGCCGCTTCGCCCACGAACCGTGGACCCACGCCGGGCAGACCGTCGAAGCAGGACAGCCCGTCCTGCTGCTCCTCGCCGCGGCCAACCGCGACCCGGCGGTCAACCCCGAGCCCGGCGACTTCGACCCCGCCCGCCCGCACCCCGTCTCGTTCACCTTCGGCTCCGGCCGGCACGGATGCCCCGGGCGCGCCGTCGCCGTCGACATCGCAGCCGCGGTCGTCGCCGAGCTCGAGGCAGCCGGATGGACCCCGCGCGACCTGCCCGAACGGCACCGCTACCTGCCGTCCCCGAACGCCCGCATCCCCATGTTCGAGGCGAGCGCGTCATGACCGGACTCCACCTGTGGCTCCGCGCCGAGACCCACCCGGGCGAGTGCCGCACTCCGCTCGCCCCCGCCGGAGCGGCGGCGCTCATCGAACAGGGCGCGACCGTGACCGTCGAGGAGTCCCCGGTGCGCTGCCACCCGCTGGAGGAGTACCTCCGCGCGGGCGCCCGCGTCGCCGCGGCGGGCTCGTGGCCCGAGGCCCCCGGCGACGCCTTCATCCTCGGCCTCAAGGCACTGCCCGAAGGGGACGGCCCGATCACCGGCCGCCACCTGTACTTCGCACACGCCTACAAGGGACAGGACGGCGCCGACGCGCTGCTCGCCCGGTTCGCCGCCGGAGGCGGCGAGATCCTCGACCTCGAACACCTCGCCGACAGCCAAGGCCGGCGCCTCGCCGCGTTCGGACACTGGGCCGGCTACATCGGTGCGGCCCTGGCGATCAGGCACTGGAACGGCGAGCTCGGCGGACCGCTCGCCCCGGCGTCCAAGGACGAGTTCGACGCGGCCCTCCGCCCGCCCGCGCGCCGGCCCCGCGTCCTCGTCGTCGGCGCGCTCGGACGCTGCGGGCGCGGCGCCCGCCGCGCACTCGAACGCGTCGGCATCACTCCGACGCGGTGGGACCTCGCCGAGACCGCCAGGCTCGACCGCGAGGCGATCCTCGCCCACGACATCCTCGTCAACGCCGTGGGCGTGAGCGAGCCCGCCGAGATCCTCCTCGGGCCCGAGCACCTGCGGACGGGCCGGCGCCTGTCGCTGATCGTCGACGTCACCTGCGACGTCGGCTCCCCGTACCACCTCCTGCCGGTCTACGACCGCCTCACCACCTGGGACGCCCCCGCCCGCGCCGCCGCCGAGGGACTCGCGGTGATCGCGATCGACAACCTCCCGTCGCTGCTGCCGCGCGAATCCAGCGACGACTTCTCCGCCCAGCTCGCGCCGCACCTGCCGCTGCTGCCCGACGGCGAAGCCTGGGAACGCAGCCGCCGCGCCTTCCGCACCGCCTTGCGAGACGAGGAGCTCGACCATGTCTGACCGCATCACCGAACCGACCGGGACCGTCCACTGGATCGGCACCGGGCTGTCCACCGGCCGCACCGGACTCACCGTCCTCGGCCGCGCCGCCGACGTCGTCCTGTGGGGCCGCACCCGCGACCGCGCCCGGGCCCGGCTCGACGCGCTCGGCGTCGACGCGCCGGTGGCCGTGCGCGGCCTCGACATCGACGACCCGGCCGAGGCGGTGCGACCGGGCGACGTCCTCGTCTCCATGCTCCCGGCCGCACACCATCCCCGGCTGCTGCGCACCGCGATCGACGCCGGAGCCCACTTCGCCTGCACCAGTTACACCTCGCCCGAGATCGCGTCGCTCGCCGGCGAGGCGGGGCATCGGCGCCTGGCCGTCCTCACCGAAGCCGGCCTCGATCCGGGCATCGACCACCTCATGGCCCACCTGCTGGTCGACCGGGCCCGCGAGCGCTTCGGCGAGGCCGCCGTCCGCGTTTCCCTCGCCTCGCACTGCGGCGGCATCCCGGCCGAGCCGGGGGAGTTCCGATACCAGTTCAGCTGGGCGCCACTGGGAGTGCTCACCGCGCTCGCCAGCCCCGCCCGGTACGTCCGGGACGGCGCGGTCCGCGAGACGCGGCGCCCCTGGGAGGACTGCGAGGACTACGCGCTCCACGGCGAGGTCTTCGAGGTCTACCCCAACCGCGACAGCACCGGATTCATCGCCCAGTACGGCTTCCCGGCCGCCTGGGCCGCCGAGTCGTTCGTGCGCGGCACGCTCCGGCCCCAAGGGTGGAAGCGGGCGTGGAAGGACGTGTTCGACGTCGTCGACTCCGGCGACCGCGACCGGCTCGCCGCGCTCGCCGACGAACTGGCACACCGGTATCCGACCACCGACGCCGATCGCGACCGCGTCGTCCTCGCCGTCTCCCTGGAGGCCGAGCGCGACGGTGAACGCTGGCAGGGCCGCTACGCGCTCGACGTCACCGGCGACGACGCCGACACCGCCATGGCCCGCTGCGTCTCGACCTCACTGGCCTGCGGCCTCGAACGCCTCCTCGACGGGTCCGCCGCGCCCGGACTCCACCGTGCCGCGGCAGACGCCGAAACGGCCCGCCGCTGGCTCGACCGTCTGGCCGCCGAAGGCCTGCTCTGGACCTACCACTCGACCGACCAGGAAGGACAGCGATGACTCGCACCGACGACCGACCCCGGGCCTTCATCCTCACCGGAGCGTTCTGGGTGATCTGCCGCAGCCCCCGCTACCTCACCGAACTCGCCGACCGGGGGCTGAAGATCCTCGTCGTCACGCCCGAAGGCTTCCGCGACCGCGCCGAGGCCGTCCGCGCCCAGGACGGCGGCCCCGCCTCGCTCATCGACGACGTCGCGTACGTGACCGGCTCGCTCGACAAGGAGGCCTCCTTCAATCCCGGCGTCGTCGCCGCGGTCACGGCCTGGCGAGCCCGCTACCGCATCGAGGGCGTCTACGCGGTCGGCGAGACCCTAGTCGAACCGACGGGCATCGTCGCCGACGCCCTCGGCCTGTCCTTCCCCGGCCTGCGCGCCAGCCGGGTGTGCCGCAGCAAATACCTCCAGCGCTGCTACCTCCACCGGCACAGCCCCGCCTCACTCATCGTCCCGCCCTCCGAACGGGACGGACTCGACCCCGCGGCCATCGACTACCCCGCGGTGCTCAAGCCGGCCACCCGCCATTCCTCCTCCGGCGTCGTGTCCGCCGACGGCCCCGCCGACCTCGCCCGCGAACTGTCCACCTACCCCGACCACGAGACCCTCCTCATCGAGCAGAAGATCACCGGCCCCGAATACTCGGTCGAGACGCTCAGCCAGGACGGGCGGCGCGTCTTCGCTTCGGTCACCGCCAAAACCACCACCGACACCCACAGCCGCACCTTCGTGGAGCTGTCCCACACCGTCGGCGGCGCCGACCCCGCGAACGGCGCCCTCCTCGACGCCAACGCCGAAGTGCTCGATCGGCTCGGCTTCGAGGACGGCATCACCCACTCCGAATGGCGGCTCGACCGGACCGGGACGCCGCGCCTGATGGAGATCGCCGCCCGCACCCCCGGCGACGGCCTGCTCCCGCTCTACGAACTCGCCACCGGGCTCCCCCTCGAAGACCAGATCATCCGCATCGCTCTCGGCGAACCCGCCGACTACCCCCGGCCCCGCCGGGCGGCTCGCCAGGTCTACCTCGAGCACCCCCTCGGCGTCCTCGAGGACGTCAGGCTCGACTGGCCCGGCGTCACGGCGTCATGGATCGGCGAGACCGACCTGTGGCCCCGCATCGAACCCGGAGGACCCGAAGACGCCCCGAGCCTTCGATCCGTGTTCGTGCACAAGGAAAAAGGCGCACCGCTCGAGCCGCTGCGCTCCTCGGACGACCGCGCCGTCACCTTCTTCATCGACGCGCCGGACACCGAACGGCTCGACGAGCTCGAAGCCCGCGTCCGGTCCGCCATCGACATCGTCGTGTCCTAGGAGCGCTCCGTGACCGCCACCGCCCCCGCACCGGCCGCCCCACGCGTCTGGGAGACCTTCCGCGACAGCCCCGCAGCCGCCAAGGTCATCCTCGCCGGCGTCACCGTCAACCGCCTCGCGGGCTTCCTCCAGATCTTCATCGTCCTCTACCTCACCCACGAGGGCTTCTCCGCCGAACAGGCGGTCATCGCCGTCGGCTGCTACGGCGGCGGCGCCGTGGCCGGCGCGCTCGCCGGCGGGACCGCCACCGAGCGGCTCGGCCCGCGGGCCGCCACCGTGATCAGCATGGCCGCCACCGCGGTCCTGACCGCCTCGCTGCTCTACGTCCCCGACTACCTGCTGCTGCTCGCGTTCGTGGCCGCGGCCAGCGCCTGCACCCAGCTGTTCCGGCCGGCCTCCTCGACGCTCCTGTCGTCACTGATCGACTCCGAGCGCCAGACGATGATCTTCGCGATGTACCGCCTGGGACTCAACCTCGGCGCGACCGGCGCCCCGCTGGTCGGCTACGGGCTGTACCACTTGGGCGGCGAGAGTTTCGTCTACGTCTTCTGGGGCGAGGCCGCCATCGCCGCGGCCTACGCCGCGCTAGCCTACGCCACGCTCCCCGCCAAGAGCGCGCTGCCGGTCGTCCCCGAGGAGCCCGACCGGGCCGCCGTGCGAGCTCGCGGCGGCTACGCGGCCGTGCTCGCCGACCGGCGGTTCACCCTCTACCTGTTCGCGACCTTCCTGCACTCGGCCGTGTTCGTCCAGTACGTGACGACATTGCCGCTCCAAGTGGAGGACGTGGGCATCGCACTGTTCTGGTACACCCTCGCCGTCTCGGTCAACGGCGCGATCGTCATCGCCTTCGAGCTGGCCATCACGAAGGTCACCCAGCGCCTCGCCGCGCGCACCGTGCTCGCCGCCGGCTTCGCCCTCGTCGGCGCCGGCGTGGCCTTCTACGCGCTCCCCATCGGACCCGCCGCCTTGATCGCCGGCACCCTCGTCTGGTCGCTCGGCGAGATCATCTCCGGGCCGGCGTTCTTCGCCCACCCCGCCAAGGCCGGCCCGGCCCGGCTCAAGGCCCACTACCTCGGCAGCTTCCACTTCATGTTCAGCCTCGGCATCGCCGTCGGTCCCCTGATCGGCGGCTGGCTCTATCTCCACATCGGATCACTGGTGTGGCCGGCGATCGCCACCGCCTCCCTCGCGGCGGCCGCCATCGCATGGACCTGCGTCCCCCGACCCGAACCGCCCGGCAACGCCTGACCCACCGCAACACCACCATCCGGGCGCAAGCCCGTACCCCCACAGGAAGGACTCGACGTGGGACCTGCATCTCCGCAAAGGATGACGTCCGATGATCCGACGCCTCACCTCCGGCTCGCCGGCATCGGCGCCGGCCCGGCCAACCTCAGCCTGGCCGCCCTGCTGCACGGCGACCCCGAGCAGCCGAACCTGTTCTTCGACCGCAAGGCCGACTTCACCTGGCACGACGACCAGCTCATCACCGGAGCGACCCTCCAGGTCTCGATCTTCAAGGACCTGGTGAGCCTGTCCGACCCGACCAACCGCTTCTCGTTCCTGTCGTACCTGCACGAGCACGGGCGGACGTACCACTTCCTCAACGCCCAGTTCGCCGAGGTGCCGCGCACCGAGTTCCGCAACTACCTGGCCTGGGCGGCGCGGAGCAACGAGAACATCGCCTACTGCGAGTCGGTCGAGAGCGTCGACTTCGACGGGGTCTTCCACGTCACCACCGACCGCAGGCGCATCACCGCCGACAACATCGCCGTCGGCGTCGGCACCGTCCCGTGGGTCCCGGACTTCGCCAGGCCCCACCAGGGCGCGACCCAGTTCCACGTCAGCGAGCACCTGAGCAGGTCGAAGGGCCTGAGCGGCAAGCGCGTCGCCGTCGTCGGCGGCGGCCAGTCCGGCGCCGAGGCGTTCCTCGACCTCCTCTCGCGGCCCGACTCGGAACGCCCCGAACGCGTCGTCTGGATCTCCAGGCGCCGCAACTACTTCCCGATCGACGACTCGACCTTCACCAACGACTTCTTCATGCCGGACTACTCCGACTACTTCTTCCGGCTGCCCGAGACCAAGCGGTCCGAGCTCATCTCGGCTCACCTGCTGGCCTCCGACGGCATCTCCGAGTCCACACTCCGGGCGATCTACCAGGAGCTGTACCGCCTCCAGTTCATCGACCGCGACGAGCGCCGCTTCGGGCTGCTGCCCAACCGGACCGTCACCGCCGCCGACCGCGCCGCCGACGGAGCCTGGGAGCTGACGCTGCGCCACAACGACGAGCCCGACCAGCCCCAGTGCCTCGCCGTCGACGCCGTCGTCTGGGCCACCGGGTTCCGGCCCGCCCCGAAGACGTTCCTGGAGCCCCTGCTCGGCCGCATCGAGACCGAGAACGGCGAGTTCCGCGTGAACGAGGACTTCGCGGCCAGCTGGGACGGTCCGCCCGACCGGAACATCTTCATGCAGAACGCCGTGCGCGGCCAGCGCGGACTCCCGGACGTCAACCTGAGCCTCAACGCCTGGCGGGCGAGGCGCATCGCCGACCGCCTCCGCGGCCGCCCCGCCGCCGACCCTGCGCTGTCGTTCATCGAATGGTCCGTCAAGAACGCCAAGGACACGCAATGGACGGTGTAGACATCGCGGTCATCGGCGGCGGCGTCATCGGCGCCGTCACCGCCTACGAGGCCGCCGCCGCCTTCCCCGACGCAGGCATCGCCGTTCTCGAACGCGGGCTGCTCGGCCAGGGCGCCACCGCCCGCTCCGCGGGCGTGCACTTCCCGCGCGGCGCGAGCGAGCGCGTCAGGTCCATGACCGAGTACAGCCACCGCTACTGGCAGCGCCTCGCCGCCGAACTCGACCTGCCGCTGCACCCGACCGGCGCGACCGTCCTCGCCTCGGCCGACCGCGCCGACGCGGTGCGCGAGAACTACCTCCGGCTGGGACCCGAGACCGCCCGCGAGACCGAAACGCTGTCCGGAGCCCGCGAATGGAGCCTCCACGGGTGCCACTACGCCGACGTCGAAGGCGTCGCCCGAGCGATCCTCACCGAACTGCGACCGCGCGCGACCGTCTGGGAGGGCGTCGAAGTCACCGCCCTCGACGCCGGCGACGGCTGGCTGCTGAGCCTCGGCCACGGCGAGCGACTCCGCGCCCGCCGCGTCGTGCTCGCACCCGGCCCGTGGATCGCGCACCCCGCCTGGGCCGGGCTCCTCGCGCCGCTGGGCCTGCGCGTCAAGAAGATCGTCGCTGCCCACATCGACGTCGACCCCGCTCCCGGGGACACGCTGGCAGTGTTCGACGACGAGGACGCCTTCGTACTGCCGCTGCACCACCGCGGGCACTTCCTGTTCAGCTACACCTGCGACGACTGGGACGTCGACCCCGACACGGTCGAGCGCGGACTCGCCCAGGCGGACCTCGCCGACGCCCGGGCCGTCCTCGAGCGCTACGCGCCTGAGCTGGCGCCGCTGTGCCGCTCCGGCCGCGTCTTCTGCGACGCCTACAGTCCGGTCCGCGAACCCGTGATCACCGAGCTGCGTCCCGGCCTGGTCTTCGCCGGGGCGGCGGGCGGCTCCGGCTACCGGCTCGCCCCCGCCATCGCCGCCGAGACCGTAGACGCACTCGCACCCACGCCCTCCCGGGCTCTGAACCGCTAACGACGGAGGCAGTCATGATCCTGAACCACTACCGCGAATCCGAACTCACCGAGGCCTTCGGCATCGACATGTCCTCAGTAGAGGGGCTCGGCGTCGGCGCCGGCTGGGGCCGTGTCGCGCCGGGCGCGAGCTCCACCAGCCACCAGCACGACGAGACCGAGTTCTTCGTCATCGTCGCCGGCGAGGGCGAGCTCCGCATCGACGGCGCCGTCCACCCGGCCCGGGCCGGCACCGTGGTGCTGTTCGAGCCCTTCGAATCGCACGTCATCACCAACACCGGCGAGAGCGACCTCGTCTTCTTCACCCAGTATTGGCGCGACGCCGCCCGCGCGCGGGCCTCGGCCACCTCACGGTTCCGGCCCCAGGCCACCGGCCGCCCCCAGTTCGTGTTCTCCACGCCGCCCACTCCCAACGGCGACCTCCACCTCGGACACCTCTCCGGCCCCTACCTCGGCGCCGACGCCTACGTGCGCTTCCAGCGGCTCTGCGGCAACCGCGCCTGGCACCTCACCGGCAGCGACGACTTCCAGAGCTATGTCGAGGCCGCCGCGGCGCGCGACGGCGTCACCCCCGCCGAGGCGGCCCGCCACTACTCCGCCGAGATCGCCGCCACCCTGGCGGCGATGGACATCGACGTCGATCAGTACTACACCACCAGCGTCGACGAGGGCTACGCCGAAGGGCTCCAACGGTTCTTCACCCGCCTGGTCGACTCCGGCCGCGTCCGCCCGAAGGCGACCGGGGCCCTCCTCGACGCCGAGAGCGGCAAGTACCTGTACGAGGTCGACGTCTCCGGCATCTGCCCCGGATGCTCCGGCCCCACCGGCGGCAACATCTGCGAGGAATGCGGCGAACCCAACCTCGTCGCCGACCTCGGCGAGCCGCGCTCGCACCACAGCGAGACCACCCCGCGGACCGCCGACGTCGACCGCTGGACCCTGCCGCTCCACGAATTCGCCGACGCGGTCGCCGACCACCATCTGCTCGGGCGCGTCCCGGCCCGCCTGCGCGAACTCGCCCACCGCGTCTTCTCCCGCGAGAGCCTCGAACTGCCCGTCTCCCATCGCTCGGACTGGGGCGTGCGACCGGCCGAGGACGAGCTCGACTCCCAGGTGATCTGGGTGTGGCCCGAGATGAGTTACGGCTTCCTCCACGGCATCGAGCGCCTCGGCGGCGAGCTGGGGGAGCGGTGGTCCCGCGAGACGCCGTCGTCCGACTGGAAGATCGTCCACTTCTTCGGCTACGACAACAGCTTCTACCACTCGATCCTCTACCCGGTCCTGTACCGGCTCGCCTTCCCCGAGTGGAACCCCGACATCGACTACCACGTCAACGAGTTCTACCTCCTCGAAGGCGCCAAGTTCTCCACCAGCCGCCGCCACGCCATCTGGGGCAAGGAGATCCTCACCCCCGAGACCGTGGACGCCGTCCGCTACTACCTGTGCCGCACCCGGCCCGAGCACGAACGCACCGACTTCCGCCGTGCCGAATACGACCGCGCCATCGCCGACACGCTCATCGGCCGGTGGCAGGTCTGGCTGGCCGACCTCGGCGAGCGCGTCCGCCGTGACTTCGACGGACGCATCCCCGACGCCGGCACCTGGACGACCGAGCACACGGCCTTCCTCGCGCGGCTCTCGCAGCACCTCGATCAGGCCACCGCCGCCCTCGGCGCCGAAGGCTTCTCGCTGCGCCGGGCCGCGGCCGTCCTCGACGCCATCGTCGACGACGCCACCGAGTTCTCCCGCCGGCAGTCCCGACTGCACGGCATCGGCCGGTGGGAGTCCGAGGGGCGCACCGCGACCGCCCTCGAACTGGCCGCGGCCCGACTGCTCGCGACCGCCGCCGCGCCCCTGATGCCGCGGTTCTCGCAGCGACTCACCGCCTCGCTCGGCCTCCCCGCGGTCGACGCCTGGCCCGACACGGTGGAACTCGTCCCGCCCGGCGCCCGCTCCACGCTGGCCGGCACCCGCTTCTTCACCGCCGCGGCGCCACCGGCGGCGCTCGCATGGCTGCGTGCCAAGGTCGCCGTCCTGCTGAGCCTCGAAGCGGACTTCGAAGACCTGCCGCTTCCCGAACTCGGAGCCAACTCGCTGGCCGCGACCACACTCCAGTACCACGCCCTCAACGAACTCAAGGCGGACGTGCCGCTCGAGGCCTTCCTCGGCGACGCGCCCCTGAGCACGCTGGCATCCACACTGGATGATCTGGCCGACCCCGATCTGCTCGCCGCCCTCGGACGGGAGGAACGATGACCGACACCCCCGCCGCCGTCCTCGCCGACCTCCACCAGGCGGGCCTGGCGATCTCCGCCGTCGACGGCAACCTCAAGCTCGAGGGCCCCAAGGAGGCCATGACCCCCGAGCTCATCGCCCGGCTCAAGGCCGCCAAGGCCGAGCTGGTCGAGCACCTGGCCGCGCTCGAGGACGCCTTTGGCCTGACGCCCCTGCAGCGCGCCTACCTGCTCGGCAGGTCCGGCCTGGTCGACATCGGCGACGTGGCCAACCAGGTCTACCACGAGATCGAAGGCGCCTGGGACGTCGACCGCCTGCGCCGGGCACTGGAGGACGTCGCCCGCGCCCACTCCGCGCTGCGACTGGCCGTCATCGACGAGGAACGGCAGGCCGCGACCGGCGCCCTCCCCGGATTCGCCGTCACCGACCTGCGTGGACTCGACCCCTACCAGCGGGAACGGCGGCGCCGCGCCGTCCGCGAACGCCGTTCCCATCTCAAGCTCCCCGCCACCGGCCCACTGATCGACGCCGAGGTCTGCGTGCTCGCCGACGATCGGATGGTGCTGTGCGTCAACCACGACGGCATGGCCGTCGACGGCATCAGCATGTTCCTCCTCTTCGGCGAGTGGCACCGCCGCTACGAGTCCGGCGACGACGTCGAGGTGCCCCGCATGGACTTCCGCACCCACGTGGAAGCCCTGGACGCGCTCGCCGGCACTCCCGTCCACGAACGCTCCCGCGACTACTGGCACTCGCGCCTCGACGAGCTTCCGCCCGCACCCCGGCTGCCGCTCGCCGCCGACCCGTCCGCCATCGGCGCCACGCGCGTCGTCCAGCGGCGAGTGCGCCTCGACACCGACGAATGGACACGCCTGCAACGCCAGATCAAGGCCGCGGGCCTGACACCGTCGGCCGCGCTGCTCGCCGCCTGGGCAGAGACCCTGTCGCAGTGGGGAGCCGGGAACGAGTTCACGCTCAACACCACCGTCTCCCAGCGCCGGCCGATCCACCCGGGCGCGTTCACCGCCATCGGCCAGTTCTCCGACCCGCTGCTCCTCGCCGTCAACATCGACCGGAAACAGACGTTCGCCGAACGCGCCCGGTCCCTCCAAGAGCGACTGCGCGCCGACCTCGACCACCGCCACTACTCCGGCATCGACGTCATGCGCGAGCTGGCTCGCTGCCGTTCGGACGCGCGGTCCGCCGCCATGCCCTACACCTTCAACTCCACACTGGATGCGATCGGCGGCGTCGACGGCTCTGCCCTGGAAGCGTTCGGGCCCGAGGTCTTCACCGTCTCGCAGACCCCGCAGGTGCACCTCGACGTGTTCGTCCTCCAACAGCACGGCGAACTCGTCGTCCGCCTCGACGCGGTCGAGGCGCTGTACCCACCCGGCCTGCTCGACGCCCTCGTCTCCGGCTTCGATGCGCTCCTGCACCGGCTCTGCGACCAGACCGCCTGGGACGCGAAGCGGTTCGACCTCCTGCCCGCCTCGCAGCGCGACGCCCGCGCGATCGCGAACGACACCGCCCGCGCCTTCGAGCCGGCCATGCTCACCGACGCCTTCCTGCGGCACGCCGCACAGCGCCCCGACGCGGCGGCGATCATCACCGCCAGTGAGCGGATCACCTACGGCGAGCTGCTGGCACGGTCATCCGGCGCCGCGGCCTGGCTCCGCGAACGCGGCGCCGGGCGCGGCGACCTCGTCGGACTGGTGATGCGGCGCGGGCCGGAGCAGATCGCGGGCATCCTCGGCACGCTGCTCGCGGGGGCCGCCTACGTCCCCGTCGACGCCGACCTGCCCGCCGCACGCCGCGACCGGCTGCTGCGCGACGGTCGCGTCGCGCACGTCCTCACCAACGTGGCAGGCGAGACCGGCCTGGCGGCGCTCGACCTGCGCGAGGCGCCGCGAGCGGCCGCTCCGCCCCAGATCCCCGCAGCCGACCCGAGGGACCTCGCCTACGTCCTCTACACCTCCGGCACCACCGGCGAACCAAAGGGCGTCATGGTGACGCACCGGAACGTCACCAACGTCGTCGACGACTGCGCCGAGCGGTTCGCGATCGGCCCCGACGACCGCTTCTTCGCCATCAGCGCCTTCAACTTCGACCTGTCGGTGTGGGACGTCTTCGGCGCCCTGAGCGCCGGGGCCGCGCTGGTCATGCCCGACCCCGACCGGGCCGCGGACGCCGCGCACTGGCACGGACTCGCCGAGGCGGCGGGCGCGACCGTGTGGAACTCGGTCCCCGCGATCGTGCGGATGCTCGCCGACCACGACGAGGCGCTGCCGCCGTCGCTGCGGCTGGTCATGATGAGCGGCGACCGCATCCCGCCCGACCTGCCCGCTCGGCTCTACCGCGAGCGACCCGAGCTGCGTGTCGTCTCGCTCGGCGGCCCCACCGAGACGACCATCTGGAACATCTGGCATCCGATACCGCCCGACCATCCCGCCGACACGCCGATCCCGTACGGCCGCCCCAACGCGAACAACCGCGCCCACATCCGCGACGCCGACGGCCACGACTGCCCCGACTGGGTCCCCGGCGAGATCCTCGCCGCCGGCGCGGGAGTCACCCCCGGCTACTGGGACTCGCCCGAGCTGACCGCCGAACGCTACTTCGACGACCCGGCAGGCGGGGAGCGGCTGTACCGCACCGGCGACCTCGGACGCTACCGGCCCGACGGGACGATCGACATCCTCGGCCGCACCGACTTCCAGATCAAGGTCAACGGCCACCGCATCGAGGCCGGCGAGGTCGAGACCCGACTGGCCGCCCTCGACGCCGTCTCCCAGGCCGCCGTCGCGGCCCACAAGGCCGCCTCCGGCGCGGTGCTCGTCGCCCACCTCGTCCCCGCCTCCGGCGATCGGCCCCCGCTCGCCGAGATCCGCGAGGCACTCCGCGCCGAACTGCCGGACTACATGGTCCCCGCCGCGATCGTGTGGCACACCGCGCTGCCGCTGAACCGCAACCGCAAGATCGACCGGGCCGCGCTCGCCGCCGCCCAGATCGATGACCAGGGCGACACGCTCCGGCAACCCGCCGCCGACCCGGCCATCGAGGCCCGGATCGCCGAACTGTGGTCGAGCGCCCTGCGCGTCGCCGAGCTCGACCCCGAGTCCGACTTCGCCGCTCTCGGCGGGGACTCGCTCACCGCGGCGCGCATCCTCACCGCCGTCCGCGCCGAATACGGGATCGGGCTGCCGCTCGACGCGATCTTCGCTCTGAACACCGTGCGCGCCATGGCCGGTCACATCGCCACCGCGAAAGAACGGGAGCAGCAATGACCGCATCGATCGTCAACCGCATCGTCGCCGACCGGCCCGCCCACGGCGGCGCCCTCACCGTCGCCGGGCTCGGCCACCGCCGTCGCATGCCCCTGGCCGAACTGCACGACCGCGCCCGCGCCGTCGCCGCGGCCCTGCGGAGGGAGGGGATCCGCGAAGGCGACCGCATCGGCGTCCTCGCCGCCAACCGCCTCGAATGGGTCCTGCTCGATCTCGCCGCGCTCATGATCAAGGCCCAGACCGCCGGCTTCGAGCCCGGCAAGTTCGCTCCGGACGCCGAGCTGGTCGACCGCTACGACCTCGACCTGCTGTACACCGACGCGCCGATCCCCGACCACGCGCCGCCCACCGTGCGGGCCATCGCCGACGTCGCCGATCACGCCGACGAAGCGCCACCGGAGTCCCGAGCGGCCCGATGGGAGCCGGACGAGTGCACCACCGTCAAATTCACCTCCGGATCCACGGGCGTCCCGAAGGGACTCGAAGCCACCGCCGCCAGCATCGACTCCTCGCTACGCGACGTCCAAGGCATGTTCGACCACGGCCCCGGCGACGACATCCTCGTGTTCCTGCCACTGTCGCTGCTCCAGCAGCGCTACTGGCTCTACTCGGCGCTGCACTGGGGCCACGACATCACCGTCACCACCTACCAGTCGGTGTTCGCCGTGATGCCCGCCGTGCAGCCGACCGTCGTCATGGGCGTGCCCGCGTTCTTCGACACCGCCAAGCGGCACATCGAAGGACGGCTCGCCGACGGCGTCGACGCGGCCAAGGCCGCCGCCGAGCTGTTCGGCACCCGCATCCGCTACCTGTGGACGGGATCGGCCCCCGCCGACCAGGCCATGCTGCGGTTCTTCACCGAGACCGGCCTGCCCATCTTCGAAGGCTACGGCCTCAACGAGACCTGCATCGCCACCAAGAACCACCCCGGCGCCCACCGCGAAGGCAGCGTCGGCAAGGCCCTCCCCGGCAAGGAGATCCTCATCGACGACGACGGCGTGGTCTGCGTCCGCAGCGACCATCCCGTCAACACCGCCTACACCTACGCCCCGCCAGGCGAGAGCGAACGGATGTTCAAACCCGGCGGCGTGGTCCGCACCGGCGACCTCGGCCACCTCGACGACGACGGCTTCCTGTACATCCACGGCCGCGCCGACGACGTCATCGTCCTCGACAACGGCAAGAAGGTCATCGTCCGCCCCGTCGAGACCCGATTTCGCGACACCGGCGCCGTCGCCGAGTGCGTCCTCTACTGCCCCGGCCAGACCGAGCTGGTCGCCGTCGTCTCCCCGCACGCCGGCCCGATCGACGCCGAGGCGATCGCGGCGGCGCTCGAAGCGGTGAACGCCGACTCCGAACCCGACGAGCGCATCGCCCGAGTCATCACCGCAGACGAGCCGTTCACCATCGACAACGGCCTCCTCACCTCCCAGTTCAAACCGATCCGCAAGCGAATCCACGAGCGGTACCGATCCCGCATCGACGACCCGAAAGAAGGCCTCCATGCCCGCTGATCTCGACACCCTCGCCCGCCAGCAGCTCGCGCAGGTCCTGCGCGACCGACCCGACCCGGCCTCCCTCGACCTCGGCGAGGACCTCGTCGAAACCTACGGACTCACCTCGCTCAACAAGGTCCTGTTCCTCACCTCGCTCTGCAAGGCCGCCGACGTCGGCCTCGAGAGCTTCACCGAGGACGACCTCGCCCGCATGCGCACCCTCGGCGACGTCGTCGACGCCCTCCGACCCCGCGCCCACCAGAAGGGATGACATCGATGACCGACACCGCATGGCACCAGACCGCCCCCGCCGTCCTCGAGAACGAGCACGTCCAGTTGCGACCGGTGACCGAACCCGACCGCGAACCACTGCGCAAGATCGCGTTCGGCGAGGGCATCTGGGACTACTTCGTCAGCCGCGTCGACACCGACGCCGACTTCGACGCGTTCTTCGACGCCATGATCGCCGACCAGGCCGCCGGACGGCGCGCCGTCTTCCTCATCGTCGACAAGGCCACCGAGCGGGCCGCCGGCAGCTCCAGCTACGGCAACATGGCCGAAGCCGACCGGCGGCTCGAAATCGGCTGGTCCTGGCTCGGCATCGACTTCCAAGGCCGGGGCGTCAACCGCTGGGCCAAGTACCTGCTGCTCCAGCACGCCTTCGAGGACATGGGCGCGGTGCGCGTCGAATTCAAGACCGACGTGCTCAACGCGCGCGCCCGCGCCGGCCTGCGCAAGATCGGCGCCCGCGAGGAAGGCGTCCTGCGCAGCTTCAACTACATGCCGGGAGGCCGCAGACGCGACGCCGTCTACTACTCGGTGCTCTCGAACGAATGGCCGTCGGTGAAAGAACAGCTCCGCGACCGCGGCAAGGCCGTCAACCCGTCGCTGTGAACGACATGGCGCTCATCGAACTCGCCGGAGGCCCCCGCGAGCGGGGCCTCGCGCACGGGCGCGCCATCGCCGGCCGCCTCCACGAGTTCCTCGACGACTCGCTCGCCCGCCTCGACCACCTGAGCGACCGGCCGCTGGACCGCCGCTCGGTGCGCCGCGCGATCGCCGCCCACAGCGACGCCGTCGGCGAGGCCCTCCCGGACATCGCCGAAGAGGTCGACGGCTTGGCGGCCGGCGCCGACACCGACCACGACGAGGCATGGCTCCTCCAACTGCGACGCGAAATCCTCGGCTACAGCCGCGTCACGGCCGGCGACTGCACCACCTACGCCTCCGTGCGCGGCCGACCCGTCCTGGCACAGACCGTCGACCTGAACGGGAACCTCGACGACCAGATCGCCGTCCTCGCCGTCTCCGGCCCGCGCCACCGCTCGCTGGTGCTCAGCTTCGCCGGGCTCCTCGGCTACCTCGGCGTCAACGACGCCGGGGTGGCCGTCGGCCTCAACCTCGTCATCGGCGGGACATGGACCCCCGGGGTGCCGCCGTACCTGGCGATCCGGCACGTGCTCGACAACGCCGACAGCGTCGAACACGCGGTGGAGATCCTCGGCGGCCTGCACCTCGCCAGTTCGCGCTCGTTCACCGTGTGCGGCACCGACCGCGCCGTCTGCGTCGAGGCACTGGGGGAGGAGCGCCGACTCCTCGAAGGCCCCGAGCTCGTCCACACCAACCACTTCCTGCACCCCGACCTCGCCGTCCACGACGAGATCAACGTCTTCGCGAAGAACTCGTCGAAGCGGCGGCTCGAAGCCGTCCACGCCGCGGGCATCCCCGACGCGGACGACGTCGAGGGCCACCGCCGGCTCCTGTCGGCCCGCCCGATCAACGTGCCGGACAACGGCGACATCCGCCGCGAGCGCACGGTCGCGGCGGTCGTGCTCCGCCCCGACACCGGTGAGCTGCGCCTGTGGCCCGGTGACCCCGCCGCCGCTCAGGAGCACCTGTGGGCCCTGCGGTGACGGTCCACGTGTGGGTGGTGCCCCCGATCGAGGAGCACCGACCGGAGGCGGCCCGGCTGCGCGGCGCACTCGCCGACGATGAGCGCGAGCGCCTGGAGCGCTTCGCCTACCCGCACAACAGAAGTCAGTACCTCACCGCCCACGCGCTCCTTCGGTGCGCGCTGAGCGCGATGACCGCAGGCGTCAGCGCCGCGCAGTGGCGGTTCACGGCCGTCCGAGGCGGCAAGCCCGCGATAGCGGCCCCCGCCTCGACACTGCGTTTCAACCTGTCCCACACCGACGGCGCGGTCGCGTGCGCGATCGCCGACGGCGCCGACTGCGGCATCGACGTCGAGGCCGCCGACGCGGTCGGGGAGGACGTCGACGCCTTCGCGTTCACCGCCGAGGAACGAGCGCGCATCGCGCTGGCGCCCGCCGCTTCACGAGCATCGCTTCGTGCATCGCTGTGGACCCTGAAGGAGGCCTACGCCAAGGCCACCGGCGAAGGCCTCACCGCCCGAGTCCGAGCGACCACCCTCGACCCCCTGCGGCCCGGCGGCCGACTGCTCGGCCCGTGGCGCTTCATCCGATTCGCCACTGGCCGCCACACGGTGTCACTCGTCGCCGAACCCAAGGGCCGACGGCTCAGATGCCGTCTGCACCGCACCTTCCCCACCCCGCCGACGACAGGGAGCAGCATCTGATGCCGACGCCGAGACGCCGAGGATGGTTCATCGAGGCCGACGACGCGCCCCGTTCCGCCCCCAACCTCTACACCTTCGTGCACGCTGGCGGTCGGGCCGACCGATTCCTGGACTGGCAGCCCGGTCTCGAAGACCGGGCCCGCATCGTCGCGGTCTGCGCGCCGGGCACGGGCCACCGCTTCACCGAATCCCGACTCGACGACGTCGCCGCACTCGCCGAGGCCGCCGCCGAAGCGATCACCGCGCACGCCACCGGACCGTACTTCCTCTTCGGGCACAGCCTGGGAGCGCTGGTGGCCTTCGAGACCGCGCGCCGACTGCGCGGCGGTCCGACGGCCCTGACCGTATCGGGCTGCGCGGGCCCGCCACTCCTGCCGTCCGAACGAGTGAAGCGACTCGCCACGCTCGGGGCGAGCGCGTTCGCGGAGGAGGTCCGCTTCTTCGGCGGCATTCCGCCCGAGATCGAAAGCGGCTCCGCCGCTGCGGCTCTGCTGCTCGAACCGCTCCGCCGCGACTTCGACATGGTGGCCGCCTACGAGTTCCAGAACGGACGCCCGCTCGACGTGCCGGTGATCAGCGTCGTCGGCGCCGATGACTCGCACGTGGACGATGAGGGCACCGCGCGCTGGCAGGACGTCACCGCGCGTCCGTTGGAGCGCCACGAAGTGGCCGGCGGCCATTTCTACTTCGAGGACGACGACGGACCCGTCATCGAGATTCTCCGCCGAACGATCGACCGCCACCGCCACCACCAGGCCCCGCGCTCCGCCGACACGCACGTCGAACTGATCTAGGTCCCGCTTCGGTCAAGGGCGCAGTCCGTTGTACGACGATGGCGCGCCGCTGGGCGACCGGCATGAGCGGTGCTCATTCACTCGCGTCCGAAGAAGAGGCCCAAGAGGAGCCATCCGGCGGCTGCGGCGAGCCCGATGACGACCGCCGCCGTGACGCGTTCGAGCGCGATGTAGAAGCCGATGCCGAAGACGAGCGCCAAGATGACGGCGCCGCCGATGCGGAAGGTGTTCGACATGGGAACCTGCCTTTCTCTGATGTCGGTGCGGGCGGGGAGGGGCGGGGGGCGCACCGGCCGGTGCGCCCGCCGACGGCTCACCCGCAGATGGTCTCCGTGGCGGCCTGGCATCCCAGGAAGGCGATCAGGGAGCACACGGTGGCGCAGCCCAGACCTCCCGGTCCAGAGACGAGCCCGAGGGCGACGCATGCGCCGTAGCAGCCCGCTCCGCCGCCTGTCGCACAGAGTGCCCCGACGGCCCATTCGCACACGCCTTGCTGCGACACGTCGTCGCCGGCGGCCAGGGCCTGCGCCGCCTCGGCGCACTCGGCGTCGGCGGTGCCGGTCGCCGCACCGTTGGCGGCCGTGGTCAGCTCCCGGTATTCCGGAGCGGCGCTGAGTTCGCCGTCAGCGCCGACGGTGCCCTCGTAGACCGGTTCGCCCTCGTCGAGCACCGCGATGTCCACGGCGTTCGAGTCGGCCCCGCGATCGGCCGCGGGAGTGAAGACCATGGTGCGGTCCCACAGGACTCGATCGGCGGCGAGGTCGACGAAGTAGAGGCTGACCCGCGAGTGCTCGGGGTCCAGCGAGTTCACGGCCACACTGGCGTAGTCGCTCTTGACGTTGACGACGGCCTGTTCGAAGTCGAACGGCGCATCGGCCACTTCCTGCTGGCGCGCGAACGCCGCCGAGTCCGCGACGGTGTCCTTCGCTTCGATCTGCTGATGCGACGACCCGGTGGAGTCCGGTGGTTCGGGAGCGTTCGGTTCTTGGGGATCGGCTTGTGCGGACGCCCCGATGCCGAGGAGCCCGACGATCGCGGTGACGCACAATAGGAGTCGCTTCATATTGGTTTCTCCTTGCTCTTGGCAGTGCATTACGAGGGCAGATTTCGTCTTATGAGGACGTTCGATGAGTGAGGAGAATTCCGCCCTATCAATGTGTTATCACCGTTGTCAGGACGAAGCAAGGCCTACAAGAGTGCCATTCTCACATTCATTCGGAGGCAATGCGATCAGCCATTTTAGATAATGGTGCCAATGGTGACGAATGCGCCTTTCGAATGAACAGACAGGTCCTGTTTCGAAGAGCACCGAACCGGCCATATGAGATGCACGTGGTCGCTTGTGTCCTGTGCGGGAAGAGGTGATCGCTGCGCCGTCTCGGAACGGCGGAACCGGTGTGCCCGGTGAGAACGGTGGAGCGGGTGAGCGGCGACCGATTTCCGAACGGGCGTAGGTTCGGCGCCGAACGGCTCAGTCGGAGCCGGGCAGCGCTCGTGCCGGGGCCGAGAGGAACTCGATTGCGGCTGCGGACAGGGTGGTCATCTCTTCGGCGGCTTGCGCTTCGTCGACCTGGTTTTCGTCCCAGGCGCCGAAGACCGCCGCGATGTAGCGGTGGTCCGGCCCGATGGTGCCGGTGGAGACCAGGAAGCGGTCGGGTTTGCAGCAACCCCATCCCTGTTTGACCGCCCAGTCCCGGCCGTCGGCGGCGGAGGGGATGCCGAAGGTCTGGTCGAAGCCGTCGGCTCCGGTCTCCGTCATCGCCGCCAGCGCATCGAAGATGATCGCGCGGTCGCGCCCCGGCAGTGCTTCCAGGAGATGAATGTAGACGCGCACCACGTCCGAGGCGGAGATCAGCGTGTCGCCCCAGCGCACCCACTTGGCCGAGGGCGCTGTGTGCACGAGCCCCATCGCGCCCGCCTGCTCGTCGATGACGGCGGGTCCGTTGAGCTCGGCCCAGAGTTCCGACGCGATCAGATCGTCGCTCCTGGAGAGCATCTCCGCCACCGAGGACTCGTCCGCTTCGTGTTGGAGGGCGCCGACGGCGATCAAGAGCTTGACGATCGACTGAGAGAAATGGGTGGCGTCGGCCCGGTGGCTGAGCAGGTACCGGTCCTCCACCGAGTCGTAGAGCACGAAACTGAACTCGCCGGTCAGATCCGCCTCGCGAAGGAGCCGCTCGGCGTCGAGTTCCCAGCGCGGCCCGCTCTGCGATCGAGGCACCGCCGTCTCTGCCCTGGAATCGGACACCGCCCGCGGCTCGTCGAGCGTCGAGGCGAGGACTCCGGTCGTGACCACCACGACCGCGATCACGGCTATCGCGGCTCCCGCGAGCCACTTTCGGCGGACGACTGCATTGAACTTCAGGGGCATTCCGCGTCTTCTTCGAGCGTAGGTGGAAGGCAGCTACGAGTTTAGCGGCTCGCCGCACCCCTGAGGCGCGTGAGGTTTCGCGTCGGGTCCTATGGTGCGCTCACGACCCCCTCGCGAATGTTGTTCCGGATCATGACTCCGGTTCGGTAGGCCAGGAAGATGAGTGCCAAACCGTTGAGGGCGTGCACCAGGAACAGCGATTGCCCCCAGATCGTGCCGGGGACGTTGACCAGGGCCATGCCGTGCTGGAGCAGTACGAGGACGGCCCCCAGGACGGTCATCCACACGATCTTCGCGCCGGGCCGCGCCGCGAGCGCGAGGAGGATCGCGGCCGAATAGAGGTACAGGAGGGCATCACCGTTTCGGACATGCATCGCAAATCCGTCCTCCAGCGCGCCGCCGTAGCCGACTCCGAATCCGGCCAGGGCGAACTGGACGACCAGCAGTGTCAGCAGCAGCAGCATCCAGATCCGCAGGACTCTGGTGAAGGCACGATTCATGCCGGGACCTCGCTTTCTCGCGCCCTCCGGGCGCGTTCTGTCTCGACCGCCTGCTTGGCCAGTCGGGCGACGACCAATTGCACGGTGAGGACGCCGAGGCCGTTGAGCGCGTGGAGGGCGATGCCGATGCCCCCGCCGACGCCGTCGGTGCCGAAGCCGTAGGCGAGCGCGCCCTGCATCAGGATCATTACGGCCGACAGGACCGTCAGCAGGGCGGCCTTGCGCCCCGGCCGAGCGATGAGGACGAAGACGATCGACAGCATGAGCCAGAACATGAGCATGCCGCCGTTGCCGACGTGGGCGACGAAGCGCATGATGCGCTCCCCGCCCTGCCCGACGGCACCCCACCCGGCGAGTCCGACTTGGAGTGCGAGGAGCGCGACGATGAAGCGCGTCCACCCAAGGAAGAACAGTGTCACCGCAGGCGCCCCTCGCATCTGGCCTCGACCGAAGGGCGGTGCGGACGGTGTCCTCGAGCGGTCAGCGTGGGGTCGGGGACTTCGATGGTGGTGTTCGCTCTTCGCCGTTGCATGCGGCCGAGTCTGCTGCCGCCTTCTGCGCTCCGGCATCGGCCCAAAGGCGTCAATGGGCCTACTCCGCGGGAGGTAGGACGGCGCCCGCCGTACCTCCCGCGGTCATTGCCGTTCAGGTCGTGCGGGCTCGCAGGTGCGTCCGCCGGCTTCCCGGCGAGGACATAGACCCACTGGGCAAGGCGGATCCCCGCACATTGCGCCCCCGCTCGCACTGGAGGCGACGAAGGCCGAGGTCGGCGGTGTCCGCTCCTGAAGGGATCGGGGCAATCGGCCGCAGCCGCCAAGCCTCCGGGCACGCCTCTCGCCGACCGCAATTGTATCGACTACTCTCGATATAACGGATGTTGTCTGACACTGGGCTGGGCGATGCGCGTCCAGCCGGAGGAGGGACGTCGCATGGAATTCAGGCGAGGTCGATCAAGGCGGCTCGCAGCAGTAGCCGCCGCGTCAGGAGTGCTCATCGCCGGTGCGGTGGCGGTGGTCGCGGCGAACCCGGCACACGCCGCCGCTTGCGAATCGATCGAGTACCGCATCGTCAACGACTGGGGCAGCGGCCACCAGGCCGCGATCTCACTCGTTACCGGAACCGAGCGGGTGGACGGCTGGAGCCTTTCGTTCGACATGCTGGACGGGGCGGTGGTACAGAACGCCTGGAACGTCCACTGGGACCAGACGGGGCCGACCTTCACCGGCTCCGATGTCGGATGGAACGCCACCGTCGAGGCCGGGCAGAGCCGGGAATTGTTCGGCATGATCGTCTCCGGAGGCGCCGGCCAGCCCGAGTCCTTCACGCTCAACGGCGTCGAATGCGGCGAAGCGGGGGAGGATCCGAGCGAGACCCCATCGGAGGATCCGGACCCGGACCAGGTCGATGCGACCCTGACACCGGTGGCCAGCGGATCGGCGCCTACGGCCGGGACGGTCGGACCGGACGGGGCGATCTGGATCGCCAACCGCACGGGCACGGTCCAAGTGCTGGGCGGCGATGGCTTGAGCGAACCGGTACTCGACATCAGCGACGAGACCACCATCGAGGGCGAGCGGGGCCTGCTCGGCATCGCGTTCGATCCGAGCTTCGACCACTTCTACATCTCGTACACCGACCTGAACGGCGATACCGCCGTCGAAGAGTTCGGCATGGCCGAGGGCCAGATCCAGCTCGACACGCGGCGAACCGTGCTCACTCAGGAGCAGCCGTTCTCCAATCACAACGGCGGCCACATCGCCTTCGGGCCCGACGGGATGCTCTACATCGGGCTCGGTGACGGGGGCAGTTCCTTCGACCCGTCCGACAACGCGCAGAACTTGGGGACGCTGCTGGGCAAGCTGCTTCGCATCGACCCTTCGGGCGCCGAGCCGTACGCGATCCCGGCCGACAATCCGTTCGTCGACGATCCGGACGCCCGAGACGAGATCTGGGCCTACGGACTGCGCAACCCCTGGCGGTTCTCATGGGACGCCGAGACCGGCGACCTCTACATCGGCGATGTGGGGCAGAACGAACGCGAGGAGATCAACGTCGCCCCCGCCTCCAGCACGGGCGGTGAGAACTACGGCTGGGCCCGCATGGAAGGCACCCTTCCGGTCTCGGGTCAGGAGCCGGCGAACCACCGGCCGCCGTGGTTCGAATTCGACCACAGCGGGGGAGCGTGCTCGGTCACCGGCGGGTTCGTATACCGCGGCAGCGCGATCCCCGAGCTGCAGGGGGCCTATGTGTACAGCGACTTCTGCCTCGGAGTGGTGCTGGCACAACAGATCGACGACGGCGCCGCGGCAGGTGCGATCGAATTCGGCGGCAGCGTCGGTGTCGGATCGATCGCCTCGTTCGTGGAAGGGCCCGACGGCGAGCTGTACGTCCTGGGCCTCGGAGGTCGGATCCTGCGCCTCGACCCGATGTGAGCGGAGGCGATCGATCCGACACCGCGTTCAAGCGGGCGGGTATGAGGCCGGCCACGTGAACGAGTGCCACCGCCTGTGGACGGTCCTGGGCGACGGAGGCCGGGCACCATCGCGAGATGGTGCCCGGCGCATTCCGATCACTGCGCAGGCCGCCCTCATCCGTCGTCGTGCGCGCCGCCGCAGCGTGGTGAGGCGGCGATCTCCAAAGTCACCAGCGACCTTTCCGGCAGTTCGACGGTCGTGCCTGAGCGGTTGAACCGCGAGTCGTCCACCTCCTCGAGCGAGTGCTCCTGGTCGGTCACGTAGGTCGTGATGCACGTGCCCGGCTTGACGCCCTCGAGGTCGAGGTCGACGCTCGCCTCGGAACCGCGGTTGTTGATCAGATTGACGATCCGGCTGCCGTCGGCGTTGCGGTAGGCCGAGATCTTCAGCAGCGTCCCGTCCGTGCCGGCCTCGACGCGGTAGGCGTCGGGCCGGACGAAACGGCTGTAGGCTGCCGTGGCCCACAGTCGCTTGGAGACGGTGTAGTCGGCTCCGTCCAGTTGTATGGGCGCGGCGGTGTTGTTGAGCGAGGCGCCGAACCAGGTGATATAGGCGTTGACCTCTCCCATCGCCATGGTGTCGTGAATGTGGTTGGCCAGCGCCAGTCCGGAGTTGGCGCCCCCGGCGTCCCAGGCGGGGTTGAACGTCTCGCTCGCCGACAGCGCGTACTCCGACATCCAGGTGGTCGCGTCGGTCGGAAGCGGATGATTCGAGGCCGAGGCATAACTGTGACCGGCGTGGATGTCCACCCACTGCGACGCTTCGGGGTCGGCCTCGATCGCCTCGGTGTAGCCCGTCTGCTCGTTCCAGCCGAACGAATCGCAGCACACCAGGTTCATGTCGAGCCCGGACTCGTCGATCGTCGGGCCCATGACCTCCACGAAGTCGTTGATCTGCTCGTAGTCGAACCGCATGGACGCGTAGGAGGTGGTGTAGTCGGGTTCGTTGGTGAAGCCGATGTCGGTGATCTCGATGCCCTCCTGCTCGTAGAACTGGGCGTACTGGATCAGGTAGTCGGCGTAGGCCTGACGCCAGTCTTCTTCGCAGTCGGTACCGGGCAGGCCGCAGAGCTCGCCGCCATTGGCGTCGTCGCCGTTGGTCTTCATGTAACCGGGCGCGCTCCAGGCGTCGGCGTAGAACCGGTCGACACCGTATGACTGCGCCTGCCGGGCCAACCAGACCTGGCCGCCGTCGTAGCCGTCCCAGACGTACTGCGGTTCGGCGTCGGGTCCCCCCGGGTCTTCGGGCTGGATCGACATCATCCGGTCGTATTCGTCGTCGCTCGAGGAGCCGATGCCGAGCCTGAGGACGCTGAACCCGGCGCCGGTCTCGGGGTCGAGCAGGAGGTCGAGGACCGCTTGCTGGTTCTCGGGCGTGAGTCCGTTGAGGCCGTTCATGACCGCGGCGCGTTGGAACGCCTGGGAGAACCCGAATCCGTCGATGCGCTGGTGGTCGGTGCGGAAGTCCACCGTGGCCGCGGTCTGGCGCGGGAGTTCGGTGTCCGGCGGGGGTTGGAGCATCGTGACCGTGACGTCGTCGATGTGGTAAGCGGCCGTCTCACTGCCGCTCTCGACGTAGAACTGCATCTCGAAGGCCGGCTCGGGTGGGGTGTATTCGCCGGTGACGGTGGTCCATGCGGTATCGGTGACCGAAGGGGCCGAGGCGATCGGTGTCCAGGCGGTCTCACCGGTGCTCTCGGGAACCGACTGCATGGTGAGCGCGATCGGAGCCTCCGGCTCGCCGTCGGCGAGCCGGACGCTGACTTCGAATCGGTAGACGGCCTGCGGTTCGAGGACGTCGAGAAGGTTGTACGCCGGTCCATGCCAGCCGGCGGTCCGGCCGGTGGTGAGCAGGCTGTATTCGCCCGAGTGGGCTTGGGCCGCACTGGCTTCGAGCGTCGCGCCGCCGCGGCTGATCCAGCCTTCCGCGGTGCCGGACTCGAAGCCGCCGGTGAAGACCTCTTCAGGGGTTTGTGCCTGGCTCGGCACCGCAGCGGCCATGGTGGCCGCCAAGCCGGCCACGGCCACTGCAGCAACCGCTTTCAAACTAGTTCGCATCGCGTCTCCGATTTCCTCGTTGAAAGTTTCGGACGACTTTCCGATATTTCAATGAATCTATCGGTGGCGATGGTCGAGCGCAAGGGCCGGGCCGAACCGTCCGGCTCAGCCTTTCCAGACGGTCTTGAGGTTGGTGAACTCGCGGATTCCGGCGGCGGCGAGCTCGCGGCCGTATCCGGACGCCTTGATGCCCCCGAACGGCAGTTCCGGAAACGACACCGTCATGCCGTTGACGAACACCGCGCCGGCTTCGAGGTTGCGGACGAACCACTCCTGCTCTTCGGCATCGTTCGTCCACACCGAGCTCGACAGTCCGAACTTCGTCCGGTTCGCGATCCGCGCCGCGTCGACCGCGTCCTCGGCGCGGTACAGGGCCGCGACCGGTCCGAACGCCTCCTCATGCACGATGTTCGCGTCGTCGCTGAGGTCGGTCAGCACCGTGGGCGCGTAGAACCAGCCGGCCCGCTCGAGCGTGCTGCCGCCGGTGAGGACCTTCGCGCCCTTGGCGACCGCGTCGTCGACCAGATCCGCGAGTTCGTCCCGGCCCGCTTCGGTGGCGAGCGGCCCGACCTGGGTCTTCGGATCGAGCGGATCGCCGACGGTGAGCGCCGCGGTCGCCTCGGTGAAGCGACGGGTGAACTCCTCGTATATGGCGGCATGGACGATGAACCGCTTCCCCGCGATGCACGACTGCCCGTTGTTGATCGTGCGGGCGCGCACCGCCGTCTCGACGGCCGCCTCCAGGTCCGCGGAGGGGAGCACGATGAACGGGTCCGATCCGCCCAGCTCCAGCACCGACTTCTTGATCGCCCCGCCGGCCGCAGCCGCCACCGAACCGCCGGCCGCTTCCGAGCCGGTGAGCGTCACGGCCTGGACTCGCGGGTCCTCGACCACCGCTTTGACCTCGCTCGAACCGATCAGGAGCGCCTGGAACGCCCCTGGCGGGAACCCTGCGCGCTCGAACAGCCCGTCGAGGTACAGCGCCGTTCGAGGCACGTTCGAGGCGTGCTTGAGCAGCCCGGTGTTCCCCGCCGCGAGCGCGGGGGCCGCGAACCGCAGTGCCTGCCAGATCGGGAAGTTCCAGGGCATGACCGCGAGCACGACCCCGAGCGGTTCGTAGCGCGTCCACGCTTTCGACGCACCGACGGCGGAGGGGTCGTCCAGCGGCTCGTCGGCGAGGAACGCCTCGGCGTGATCGGCGTAGAACCGCAGGCCTTTCGCGCTTTTGCGCACTTCGGCCTCGGCTTGGCCGACCGGCTTGCCCATCTCCACCACGAGCATCCGTGCCGTCTCGTCCACTTCGGCCTCGAGCAGCTCGGCCGCTCGGCGCAGCCACTGTGCCCGCTCGGCG
Source organism: Glycomyces tarimensis (assembly GCF_054776215.1). NCBI lineage: Bacteria > Bacillati > Actinomycetota > Actinomycetes > Glycomycetales > Glycomycetaceae > Glycomyces > Glycomyces tarimensis. The sequence continues at coordinate 72,275 of NZ_BAAHCB010000013.1, read as the reverse complement.
AACGTCGAGTCCTTCAGCGCCTTGAACGCGTCCTGAGCTCGCGCGGTCCGCCGCTCCACCTCCTCGGCGGCGTGCGGTTCGAATTCCTGCTCGGTCGCACCGGTCGTGGGGTTGATGGTCGCAATCGCCATTGGTCGTCCAATCCTTCGCGAGGTTCCGCTCGTGCCGTGGGGCCTTGCGGATACTGGCCAGTAACAACCACCATAGGCGATCGCTCGGCCGGCGTCACCTCTTGCGAGCGAAGCGGAGCAGCGAGAGCAGGAGGGCGTCAGGACGCACACGAGGAGAAGGCAGGTGTCCACGGCCCGGCGGCATGCCGTTGCCGGGCCGTGGAACCGGTTCGCGGTTCAGACCGCGAAGCCGTCCTTACTCGGTTGCATCCTCGTCGCACTGCTTCCAAGCGAAGTGGAACACGGTTTCGATGTCTCCATCGGTCGAGTCCATCGCTAGGAAGCTCTTGAGGCTGCGGTCGTCGCCGGCGCTGACGCGCAGTTCGGTGTTGATGTTGAAGTTGCGCTCTTCGCCGCACGGCTTGTAGACGACCTGGTCCACCTCTACTTCATCGGTGAACTGCCAGTTGTCGCTGAGCGGCGCCTCCAGTCGGTTGATGGAGCTGGTGGTCTCGGACATGCCCGAGAAGTAGTAGCTCGCCTTCTGCATGCCGCTGGCGCCGGGCTCGAGGTGCCCGAAGCCGCGGTAGTCGGTCTTCGCGATCGCGTAGGTGAAGCCCGACGGAACGTTCACGATCAGGTTGAGCTGGCAGTTCTTGCGGAAATCGGTGGGGTCGGAGTTGCCGCCGGCCTGCACCAGGTAGTCGCTGTAGGTGACGGTGAACGAGGTGTTGCCCTCATTGACGGCGACTGCGGTGGTGTCCTGGGGACAACCTGAGCCGTTGACCGTGGCGATGTCGATGACGATCTGGTCTTCCGGCGCGTCGGTGAAGTGCGCGGCCCCCGCGGGGGCCGCGAGCATACCGGTCGCCAGGGCCAGGGCCCCGACGAGCAGTGATGCCTTACGGATGGCTTTCATCTTGATCCCTCTCAAAGGTGGGCGGGTGTCGATGTCGACTGGTGGGCAGTGACATGGGGATCGACTGAGGATGCACCGCGGATGGGCGGGCGAGCAGGATTCCGATGGAGCGCCTGCGGATGAATCGGCGGAGTGGGTTTTGCCCGTCTCGTTCAATCCATATATTTATATATATCTATAAAAGTCCATAAGGTCAAGGTTTTCCCGATAATTCCTTTTAGGCGGACGAATGAGTCTTGAGTGACAATGAGAGGACTGCGATAACATCCCATCAAAGACAGTCGCGAGTGCCTGAACTTGCGGATGTAAGAGCGCTCGATTCACTGTGCGCAAGAAGTCGAGAGAGTCGCATTGATGCTGTAGATGTCACCGTGAATACATGTGATGAACGCATCCTGTAGAGGCAGAGAGATTCGTGTCCACGACATGACACTGACAACGGGTCCAGTTTCCGTTCTCTGTCGATCCGCGGACGCCGTAGACGAATGACCTGGGAATAGACTGAGAGATCTAGGTTACCTCACGCGACCTTCGAGGCGCGTGGAGGCGATGAACCGAGGGCATTCACAGTCCAGAGGGGACGCCAATATGGTGGTGAAGAGATGGGAGGGCACGCCTTGGGGGCGGCATCGGAGTGTCCCGTTCGCAGGCATCCGCAACTCGGGATCTCCCGACTCCGAGTCGCGGATGCGATCGCGCGTTGTCAGCGTGCGGTGTGATTACCGATTACCTCAGCAGCGCTTCCAGGCGAATTGAAAGACGGTCGCGACGCTTCCCTGCGTCGAGTCCATCGCCATGAAGCTCTTCAGGGAGGGGTCGTCGCCGGCCCTCACCCGCAGTTCGGTGTTGATGTTGAGGTTCCGTTGCTCGCCGCACGGCTGGTAGACGAGTTCGCTCACCGAGGTTTTATCGGTGAACTGCCAGTCGCCGTTGTACGGACCGTTCAATTCGTGGGTCGAGCCGATGGTCGCGGAGTCCCCGCTGAAGTAGTAGCTCGCCTTCTGCATGCCGGTGGCACCCTGTTGGAGGTGTCCCAGGCCGCGGTAGTCGGCCTTCGCGATAGCGTAGGTGAATCCCGAGGGAATGTGCACGGCCAGGTTGATCTGGCAGTTCTTGCGGATGTCCGTGGCGTCGGAATGGCCACCGGCCTGTACCAGGAACCGGCTGTAGGTCACGGTGAAGGCCGTGTTGTCCTTGTTGACGGCGACGGTCGCGGTGCCCTGCGGGCAGCCGGAGCCGTTGACGGTGGCGACGTCGATGGTGATCTTGCCGTTGGGAGCTTCGGCGAGCTCGGCATCGGCCTGTACCGGGCCGGCCAACATGACAGCGGCCAGGGCGGCGGCCCCGGCGAGCAGTGGGATCTTTCGGAAGGCTTTCATTCGGATCACTTTCTGGGCTAAGGGCAATCGATGCTGACTGCTCCACTGCGGGTGAGAGATCTGAGAGGACTGCACCACTGATTTACAGAGTAGGAAGCGCTCCCAATCGGCTCGCGAGGGTAGACCGGAGCCGAGTTGTCGAGAGTGCTTAATCCGTAAATATAGGTATATAGACAAGTAACGATTTAGTCAAGGAGTATTGAAAAGTTCATCGTAGATTGATGAGGGAGGTAAGTGTGCAAATAGTTACCGAGGTGATGAGCACGGGCATTTCGGTATACGTGGGGTTGGCCGATCGGATTCCCCTGGAATCCGCGTCACTTCGCACAAGGCCGCGCCCGCCCCGCCGCTGCGGGCCGAGGATCATGTGAGGCCCGGCGCCGATGGACTTGTCGCCGTAGGGTTGTCAAGACTCCGAGGCGAGCGGCGAGGCCGCCGTGCGCCGCAGGCGGTCCCGTTCGACTACCTTGACGTTCGCATAGGATTGGCGCACGACGCGGAGGAGGCGGGCATGTCGACAACCCGAGGGACACGCCAGCCGACCATCAAGGAGGTCGCGAGTCGCGCGGGCGTGAGCCCGATGACCGTCTCCCGTACGCTCGCCGGTGGCAGGAACGTGCGGCCCGACGTCCAGGAGCGCGTGATGGCGGCCGTCCGCGAGCTCGGCTACTACCGCAACGAGAACGCGCGCAGTCTGCGCCCCGGCCAGCCCAGCGGCCTCATCGGCGTCGCGATCACCAACCTCGCGAACCCCTATTACGGCAACTTCGCGCTCGGCGTCGAGGAGGTCGCCGCCGAGCACGGCCGGCGCATCATCCTCGGCAACACCGGTGAGAACGACGCGCGCGAGCGCCAGTTGGTGAGCGACTTCATCGGACGACAGGTCGAAGGGCTCATCCTCGTGCCGACGAGCGGCGACGGGGAGCACCTGCGGCCCGAGCGCCTGGGAGACGTACCGCTCGTGCTCGCCTCGCGCCGAGTGCCCGGCCTGGACGTCGACACGGTGCTGCTCGACGACGTCGGCGGCGCGTACCGCGGCACGGTCTCCCTGCTGGACGCGGGCCACACCCGCATCGGCTTCCTCGGGAACCGGAGCTCGGTGTTCACCGGGGAGCGCCGGTACCGGGGATACGAGCGGGCGATGCTCGAACGCGGGGCGCCGATCGACCCGACGATCGTCGCCCGAGACCAGCAGGACGTGGCCGCGGCGCGCCGCGCCGCGAGGGTGATGCTCGATCTGCCCGAGCCCCCGACGGCGATCTTCAGCGCGAACAACCGCAACTCGATCGGCGCCCTTCGCGAGATCGGACGGCGCATCCGCGACGGCCTGCCCGGGCCCCGCCCCGCCATCGTGAGTTTCGACGACTTCGAGCTCTCGGAGCTCATGCCGGTGCCGGTGACCGTCATCGACCACGACGCGCGGCTGCTCGGACGTGAGGCGGCGACCCTGCTGTTCTCGAGACTCGACGACGGCTCCGACGCCGATGCCAGGACCGTCGAACTGCCCGTCTCCATCGAACACCCCTGACGCCCCCCATGCCCCTGCGATCACAGGGGTTGCTAGGCTCGCCGCTGGTTGGTAACGTTACCAACCGCGAGGGCGCCGTCATCGAGCATGGCGAGGCCTCAAGCCAGGGACGAGGAGGGAGACGAGCGATGGAGCTCTGCATCGACTTCGGGGGGTCCGAGATCAAGCTCGGCGTCCTCGACCAAGGCGCTCCGGTCCGCACCTCGACCGTCCCGGCAGGCGACGGCGACCTCGAAACGGTGAGGGTCGAGGCGACGGAGATGATCGCGGCCGTCGCGCCGGCCGCGCCGCTCTCGGCCGGCATCGCGCTCCCGGGCGTCGTGGACCGTGCCGCCGGCCGGCTCGTGCAGGCGCATGACAAGCACGCCCGCCTCGGCGAGCTCGATCTCCTCGCATGGGCCGAGGCGTCGTTCGGACTCCCGGCCGTCGTCGAGAACGACGCCAGGGCCGCGCTCGTGGGCGAGATCGCCACCGGCTCCGCGGCCGGAGTCAGAGACGGGGTGCTCATGACCCTCGGCACCGGCATCGGCACCGCCGCCGTCATGGCCGGCACCCTCCTGCGCGGCGCCCACGATCATGCGGGCATCCTCGGCGGCCACCTGACCGTCGACATCGACGCCGCACGCTGCAACTGCGGCAACGTGGGCTGCGCCGAGTCGATCGCCGGGGCATGGGCCATCCGGCGCGAGCTCGCGACCCGCGGGGACGCGGTCACCGACGTCAGGGAGATGCTCGCCGCCGCGGAGGCAGGCGACGCCGCGGCCCTCGCCCTGCGCGATCGCGCGATCCGAGCCTGGGGCGCCACGGCGGTGTCGCTCTGCCACGCCTACGACCCGAAGGTCGTCATCCTCTCTGGCGGCATCATGCGCGCCGGGAACACCGTCGCCGCCCCGATCGAGGCCTACGTCGCCGAACACCTGTGGACGAGCTCGCACCGGCCGGCCTTCGTCATTCCCGAACGACCCGACCTCTCGGTGCTGCGCGGACTGTCCGTCCTCGCGGCCGAGAACCATCCCAGAAGGAGCGCTCGTGCCAACCGCTAGTCCGTCCTCCACCGACTCGACCGGACGCTACGTGAAGCGGCCGACCGTGCCGCTTCCCGCCGACGCCCGAGTGCTCACCGGCGCGAAGGCATGGCACCAAGCCGCCGAAACGGCGTCCGAGAGGGCGGCCGGCCGCGCACCGCTGCTCGTCGTCGATGCGTACCCGGGCGCGGAGCTCGCGCTCATCGCCAAGGCGATCGCCGATGCGCTGCCGCGATGGCGGGTCGTCGACATCGAGGACGCCGCCGCGCGGCCGATCGAGGAGATCAATGCCTCCATCGCCGACAACCTCACGGACGACCGGGTCTTCGGCGTGCTGTCGCACGCCACCGTCGACGCCTTCTACGACGCCGACCGCCTCACCGCGGTCGCCGCGGACGTCGCGTCCGACGAGCGGCCCACCGTGCTGCTCGGCTGGGGCGCCGACCTCGTCGCCCGACGGCTCGCCGCGCCGTACGCGCTCGTGTTGGCGGACATGGCGCGCTGGGAGCTGCAGCTCCGGCAGCGCGCCGGGGCGACGAACTGGCGGGCCCAGAATCCGGACGAGGACCGACTGCGCAAGTACAAGCGCGGCTTCTTCGTGGAATGGCGCGTGGCCGACCGCCACAAGCGGACGCTGTTCGACCGGCTCGACTTCGTGCTCGACGCCAACGCGATCGGGCCCGCGGAGCCGAGCTCGCGGGCCCCCGGGATGATCACCGGCGACGCCTTCCGCGCCGGCCTGGAGCACGCCGCGCACGCCCCGCTCCGCGTCGTGCCCTTCTTCGACCCCGGCGTCTGGGGCGGACAGTGGATGAAGCGCAAGCTCGACCTCGACCCGGGACAGCCGAACTACGCGTGGTGCTTCGACTGCGTCCCGGAGGAGAACTCGCTGCTCCTGGAGGACTCGGGCGGCGCGATCGTCGAGATCCCCTCCCTGGACCTGGTGCTCTCGCAGCCCGAGGCGCTGCTGGGGGAGCGGACGTACGCGCGGTTCGGCGCCGAGTTCCCGATCCGGTTCGACTTCCTCGACACCATGGAGGGCGGCAACCTCTCACTGCAGGTGCACCCGCTCACGGACTACATCCAGCAGACGTTCGGCATGCACTACACGCAGGACGAGTCGTACTACCTGCTCGACGCCGGAGACGACGCCCGCGTCTACCTCGGATTCAAGGACGGCATCGACAAAGACGCGATGATGGAGGACCTCCGGGTCGCCGAGACCGGCGAGCGCCCCTTCGACGCCGAGAAGTACGTGAACACCTTCCCCGCGAAGAAGCACGACCACTTCCTGATCCCGGCCGGCACCGTCCACAGTTCGGGCGCGAACTCCATGGTCCTCGAGATCTCCGCGACCCCGTACCTCTTCACGTTCAAGCTCTGGGACTGGGGCCGCCTCGGACTCGACGGCGTCCCCCGCCCCGTGCACCTCGACCACGGCGAGCGAAACCTCGTGTGGCACCGGGACCGAGCCTGGACGGAGGCGAACCTCGTCGGCCAGGTCGAACAGCTCGCCCGCGACGGCGACGTGGTCGAAGAACGCACCGGCCTGCACGAGCTCGAATACATCGAGGTGCGCCGCCACTGGTTCTCCGAGCGGGCCGCCCACGACACCGAAGGCACGGTGAACGTGCTGAACCTCGTGGAGGGGGACGAGGTCGAGATCTGGAGCCCGACCGGGGCCTTCGACCCGTATCCCGTCCACTACGCCGAGACGTTCATCGTTCCGGCATCCGTCGGCCCGTACGTCATCAGGCGCACGGAGCGTTCGCGCAGCGAGCGGTTCGCGACGGTCAAGGCCTCAGTCCGCGGCACGCGCGTCGGCGAAGCTTGACGCCGACCACCGGCAAACCCCGAGTCCCCTGAGAAGACAACGAACACAGGAGTTCGAAATGAGTACACGGAAGATCCCCGTCGGCGTCTCCGTCGCCGTCACCTCCTGCCTGCTGCTCGCCTCGTGCGGAGGCGGCGGCGGCGACGACGGCGCGACGACGGGCACGCTCGACTTCTACACCAACAAGGCCGCCTGGGAACCCGACTTCGACGAGCTCAACGCGAGCAGCGAATCCGGCGTCGACATCACCCTGGACACGACCGGATACTCCGACGCCGATCAGTACGACGCCTTCATCAGGCAGTCCTTCCGCACCGACAAGAGCCCCGGGTTGTTCACGTGGCAGACCGGGCCCTCGCTCACCGAGCTCGTCGACGAGGGACTCATCGCGGAGACGACCGACATCTGGACGAAGGCCGTGGACGAAGGCTGGGTCGCCGAAGACATGCGCGACACCTACACGTTCGACGGCAAGCAGTACTGCGTCCCGATGAACATCGCGTACTGGGTGATGTACTACAACAAGCGCATCTTCGAGGAGCAGGGCATCGAGGAGCCCGCCACCTGGACCGAGCTCGACGCGATCGCCGAGCGGCTGACCGACGCCGGCATCACCCCGTACTACCAGACCAGCACGCTGTTCACCTTCCCCTGGTTCCAGCAGCTCGTCGCCGGCACCGACCCCGAGCTCTACAACGGACTCGCGACCGGCGAGGTCGCGTACACCGACCCGAAGATCGTCGCGATCATGGAGACCTGGCGCGAGCAGCAGGAGGCCGGCTGGTTCAGCGACGCCGGCAGCACCGTCGACCCGGCGGTCGGACTCAAGCAGGGCGACTACGCCATGATCAACTTCGGCTCGTTCTTCAACGGCTCACTCGACGGCGCCGGCATGGTCTCCGGCGAGGACTACGACATGTTCGTGATCCCCGCCGTGAACCCCGACCTCGCCAAGACCCCGGTCGCCGTCGAATCGGGACCGCTCTGCGTCGCCGAGAACTCCTCGCAGAAGACGCTCGGCCTGAGCTACTCGGAGTGGTGGATGTCCCCCGAGGCGCAGACGGCCTGGAGCGAGGCGCGCGGCGACGTGGCCTTCAACCCGCAGGCCACCGTCGCCGACCCGATGCTCGAAGATCTCGGCACCACCGTCGCCGGCGACGATTACGAGGTCTACGACCGGTACTACGAGGCGACCCCGACACCGATCCTGACCGTCGCGCTCGAGCAGTTCGGCGCCTTCATCGCCAACCCCTCCGATCCGATGCCGTACCTGGAGACCATCCAGGCCGAGGCGGACGATTACTGGGCCGACCGGGAGTAGCACCCGATGACGTCCGACAAGACCTCGACGGCGAAGCCCTCCAAGCAGCGGGATCCGTACCGCTGGTCGGCCATGGGGTTCATCGCGCCAGGCGTGCTCCTCGTGGCGGTACTGCTCTACCTGCCGCTGCTGTGGACGACCTTCATCAGCTTCACCGAGTACAACGGCCTGGGCGATCCCGCGTGGACGGGCATCGAGAACTACGCGGAGATGCTCGACGATCCCGGATTCCTCGGCTCCGTGCTCAACACGCTCCTGTGGGTCGTCGGCACCCTCCTCGTCCCGGTCGGCATCGGACTCGGCGTCGCCCTGCTCACCTGGAACCTCCCCGGCGGCATCTGGCTGCGGCTGCCGTTCCTCATCCCGTATGCCCTCTCCGGGATCGGAGTGGGCGTGATCTGGTCGTTCATCCTCGGAAGCGACGGCGCCCTCGACCAGGCGCTCGCCGCCGTCGGGGTCGCCGACACGCCGCGTTGGCTCGTCGACGCCCCGCTCAACACGGTCGTGATGATCATCGCGGCCTCCTGGCAGGGCGTCGGCGTCAACGCCCTGCTCTTCACCATCGGCCTCCAGTCGATCCCGAAGGAGCCGCTCGAGGCGGCGCGGATGGACGGCGCCAGCGGGCTGCGCCTGTTCCGCAGCATCCTGTGGCCCATGCTGCGCCCACTCACCGCGGTCGTCGTCGGCCTCTCGATCGTCGCGAGCCTGAAGACCTTCGACATCGTCCAGGGCATGACCAAGGGCGGGCCGGGGCGCGCCTCCGAGACGCTCGCGCTGACGATGTACAAGGAGACCTTTGTGAACAGCGAATACGGACTCGGTTCGGCGATCGCCGTGTTCCTCACGATCGTGACGCTCGCCGCCGCGGTCCTCTACCTGCGCGAGCAGCTGTCCAGCAAGCACGAGGCCTGACCATGTCACGAATCGTCCGCACCACCGTCCTGATCCTCCTCGGCCTGCTCTGGCTGGTTCCGGTGTACCTGCTGCTCATCAACGCGGCGAAGGCGCCGGAACGTTTCACCACCACCGAATCGTGGCGGCCCACCGACTTCTCGCTGTTCGCGAACATCGCCGAGGCCATGCGGCTGTCCGGGCTCGGCGACAGCGTCGCGAGCACCCTGGTGTACGCGATCGTCTCGCCGGCGATCGCGGTCCTCGTCGGCGCGGCCGCCGGGTTCGCGATCGTCGCGCTGCGGCTGCGGCACGGCTTCGCCTGGTTCGTCGCGATCTTCGGCGGCACCGTCTTCCCGCTGCAGATGATCCTGCTGCCGCTGTTCGACGCCTACTCGCGCGTGGGCGTGTTCGACACGCGGCTCGGCATGGTCATCGTGTACACGGCCATCTCGACCCCCTTCTCGGCGTTCGTGATGCGCAACTTCTTCACCGGCATCGCGCACAACGTCTTCGAGGCTTCCGTACTCGACGGCGCGTCGACCTGGCGCATCTTCGTCCGGGTGTACCTGCCGATGGCCTCGAGCGCGCTCGCCGCGATCTTCATCCTGCAGGCCACGTTCATCTGGAACGACCTGCTGCTCGGCCTGGTCCTCAGCCAGTCCGACGCCGTGCGGCCGATCGTGACCGCCCTCGCCGGCATGCAGAGCACCTACGGCGGCGCGCAGATGTCGACCGTGCTCGCCGGCGCCGTGCTCGTCTCGCTGCCGACCGTCGTGCTCTTCCTCTGCACGCAGAAGTTCTTCGCCCGCGGCCTCGCCCTCGGGCAGTACTAGGAGTCCCCATGAGCCTCGTCCCGACCGTCGACGACCTCGCCGCCGACCCGGTCACGCACCACTACGACGACATGATCGCGCCGAGCGGTCTGACGAACTTCCTCGGCACCACCAGGGTCGACCACGACCTCACGGCCGTCAGCGCCGTGACGTTCCCCCCGGTGTCGCAGGGCCTCACCCGCACCGCCGTGTGCTTCGTGGAAGGACGCCTTTTCGAGTCGTACGGCGCACCGGTCACCCACGAATGGCGTCCCGACCGCGTGCGCCGAAGTGCGACGCTCCCGGGCCTTGAACTGACCACCGTCACGGTGTGCGCTCCCGAGGAGACCGGGGTGGCCGTCGACGTCAGCGTCACCAACACGGGCGAGACGCCCCGAACGGTGCCGATCACGCTCTCGCTCACCGCCGGAGTGGCCCGGTCCGCCACGGCCTGGCTCGACGCGCAGGCGCCCGAGGAGCGCAACCTCGCCACCCCGGCACCGTCGCGACTCGTCTTCGCCAACGAGTCGGGCACCGCCTGGAGCGTGCAGGGCGTCGACACGGAAGGCGAGGTGCGGCTCTCCGGCATCGCGCCGGCCGCGGGGGAGCACGAGCCCGGCATCGGCGGCATCGAACGCGGCGGCGACGTGACCGTCCGACTGGAGGTCGCGCCCGGTGCCACCGCGCGATTCGGATACGTGCACGCGATCGGCGCGTCCCAGGACGCGGCCGGCGCGACGTTCGACCGCATCGCGTCGGATGTGCCGGCAACGGTCCGCGCGGCCGAGTCGCTCTGGGACGCGCAGCTGGACGCGGCGTTCCGGCCGGGGAACGGCGAGTTCTCCGGACATCTGCCCACATTGGAGACCTCCTCCGAGCCGCTGCGGCGCCTGTACTGGTGGGGCGTGCTCGGCGTCATCTGGTTCCGACGCGACTTCGCGGGCAACGTGCTCGGACGCAGCTACGACACCCTGATGCCCAACTACTGGGGCACCACGACGTTCATATGGGACTACAGCCTCAGCTCCATCACGCATGCGCTGCTCGACCCCGAGGTCATGAAACGCCAGCTGCGGCACTGGATCGCCTCCGACATCCACACCCATTTCGGCACGTCGTCGCTGACGGGAGCGCCCGTCGGCCGCTGGTACTCGGTCAACGACTACGCGATGACGCGACTCGTCAACGACTACCTCCGGTTCACCGGCGACACCGAGCTGCTGGACGAGACACCGGGCGGGCGGGCGGTGAGCGAGCACCTGCGCGAATGGGCGCTGGCATGGCGTTCGCTCCGCGGCTCGGCCCCGCTCGCCGACTACGGCGAGATCGACAACCTCCTGGAGTGCGTGAGCTCGTACACGCACGAGGTCGTCGGCCTCAACGCGGCCAACGTGTGGAACATGCGCACGGTGGCGGCGATCCTCGCCGCCCGCGGCGACGCCGACGGAGCCGCGGTGCTCACGGCCGAGGCCGATGCGCTCGTCGAAGCCGTGGTCGGTCGCTACCTGCCCGGAAAAGGCCACTTCGCCGCCGGTCAGCCGGACGGCACCCGCGTGCCGGTGCGCCACGTCTACGACTTCAGCGTCGTCGGCACCACGATCGCCGAGGATCTCGACGAAGGGGTCCGCCGCGAGATGGTGGACTTCTACCGGCGCGAGCTGCAATCCGAGGTATGGCTGCGCTCGCTGTCCCCTTGGGACCCCGACGCGAGCTACAGCGTGCGCCCCGACCACCAGTGGAACGGCGCCTACCCCGCGTGGCCCGCGGACGCGGCGCGTTCCCTCGTCGCCCTCGGCGCGCCGTCCGTCGCCATCGACTGGCTCCCGGGGCTCGCCCGCTCCGCCAACCAGGGCCCGCCCGGCCAGGCGCACTTCACCGAGGAGGCCATGCCCACGGTGAGCGGCGGCGCGCGCAAGGCGCCCCCGCAGCTGCCGTACATCATCGACTGGGCCTGCTCCTCCGCCGGAGCCTATGTCGCCCTGGTGATCGAGTCGTTCTTCGGCGTCGATCCCACGGTCGGCTCCGACGAACTGAACACGGTGCGCGGTTGCATCGCCGAACTCGATCCGGGCGCGGTCCTGCGCGGGCTGCGCATCGGGGACCGGCTCCTCGACGTGTACGCGGACGGCACCGTGACCGAGGCTTCATGACGACGCACCGCCTGCGGCCCCTGCACGCCGGGCCGGACACCCAGCGCCTCATCGGTGACCGCTTCGCCGGCCGAGTCCTCGCCGAACTCCCCGAGGCGCCCGCATAGACCCCCAAGGGCCGGACCCTCCGGTGCGACCCCGAACCTGCAAAGGAGCAGACATGACCAAGCGAACGCTATCGCTCACCGCAGCGCTGTTCACGGGACTCACGGCCGCCGCCGTCCCCGTCGCCGCACAGGCCGGCCCCGATGCGCCGAGATGCTCCCCGAGCGTCTCGGCGTCCGTCAACGAAGCGCTCACCGAGCGCTTCGGCACCTATGGCGACACCGCCGGGCGGTGGACGGGCGCCGACTCCGCGTACAGCGTCGAACTGCCCGACGGAGCCACGGCGTGGCTCTACTCGGACACCTTCCTCGGGGAGGTCGACGAGAACCACGGCAGGCCGCTGGACTCGCCGTTCATCCACAACTCGATCATCGTGGACGACGCCGGCACGCTGACCACCCACACAGGAGGCACGCACTCCGCACCCGAGTCGCTCGCGACCGTCGCGGGCGCCGACGAGACCAGGCGGTGGTACTGGTTCGGCGACGGCACCGTCGAAGGCGACTCCCTGCAGGTGATGCTGCTCGAGTTCGAGAAGACCGGCGACGGAGTGTTCGACTTCGCGTTCGCCGGCAACGCCGTCGCCACCTTCGACGCCGCCGACATGAGCCTGAGGGCGATCACGGAACTGCCGGAGTCGGAGGTGAACTGGGGCTCGGCGATCTACGAGGACCCCGAGGACGGCTACACCTACGTGTTCGGCGTCGAGGACCTCCAGGCTCAGAAGTACGCCCACCTCGCCCGCGTGCCCACCGGCTCCCTGACCACCGCGGACTGGGAGTACTTCGCGGCGGGGGAGTGGCACGGCGATCCGACCGCGTCCACCCGCGTCCTGGAGGGCGTCTCGAACGAATTCAGCGTCTCCCGTCACCAGGGCAGGTTCACGATCGTCACCGGCGACGCCACCGAGGCGCTCAGCGCCGAGATCGTGATGTACCGCAGCGGCGACATCGAGGGGCCGTACACGGACAAGACCGTCCTGTACGAGACGCCGGAGACCGGCGGCGACATCTTCACGTACAACGCCAAGGCGCACCCGAACCTCAGTGACGGCAACCGCCTGCTGGTGACGTACAACGTGAACAGTTTCGACACCGGCGACCTGTACGAAGAGGTCGACAACTACCGGCCCCGCTACATCGACGTCTACGCGCAGATCCCCAACGGCCGCGCGTGCGAGGCGGGAGGGCCCGCCTGAGCGGCGCCGGCCTCGCGCCGGTTCAACCGCGCGGCGCGGTGGCCTCCGCGAACGCTTCGGCGGTCAGTTCGACGGAGCGGACGCGGTCGGCCACCCGCTCGGCGTGGTGCGCGGTGATCAGCTCGTCGGCGCCGGTGGAGGCGGCGAAATCCTCCAGGAACTCGCGGACCTCGCCCGCGGTGCCGACGGCGGTGTACCTCGTCATGGCCGACAGCTGCTCGCCGTTCGGCGAAGCGAGGAACGCGTCGATCTCGGCGTCGGTGAAGCCGCCTCCGCGGCCGCGCGAGACGAACGCGCGCGCCCGGTTGCGGTAGGCGAGCTGCCGCTGCGCCTCGGCCTCGTCGCGGTCCTCTGCCGCGAACACGTTGACGCCCGCGATCAGGTACGGCTCGGCCAACCGCTCGGACGGTTCGAATTGCTCCCGGTAGACGGCCACGGCCTCGTACAGGGCATCGGGCGCGAAGTGGGACGCGAACGCGTACGGCAGTCCGAGCTTCGCGGCGAGCCGAGCACCGAACAGCGAGGAGCCGAGGAGGTACAGCGGCACCTCGCCCTCGGCGCGCGGCACGGCCTGCACCCCCGCGACCACCGGCTCGCCGCGCAGGTATCCCTGCAGCTCCAGGACATCCTGCGGGAAGGAGTCCGCCGACGTGGCGTCGCGCCGGATGGCGCGCATGGTGGGGCGGTCCGTGCCGGGCGCGCGTCCCAGCCCGAGGTCGATCCGACCGGGAAACAGCGTCTCCAGCGTGCCGAACTGTTCGGCGATCACCAGCGGCGAGTGGTTGGGCAGCATGATCCCGCCCGCGCCGAGCCTGATCGTCTCGGTGTGCTCGGCGACATGGCCGATCAGCAGACTCGTCGCGCTCGAGGCGATGGTCGGCATGTTGTGGTGCTCGGCGTACCAGACCCGCCGGTAGCCGCTGCGTTCGGCGGCGCGGGCGAGCTCGACGCTCGCGGAGAAGCTCTCGCGCGCGGAGCGGCCCGGCGCGATCGGCGCCAGGTCGAGGATCGATAGGGCAACGGGCATGATCGGGTGCCTTTCCTAGAGACTGCGATGGAGCTCTTCGGTGAACGCGCGGATGCGAGCCTCGTCGCGTCGGTAGTAGATCCACTGGCCACGGCGGGTGGCCTGGAGGAAACCCGCACGCTGGAGGATCGCGAGGTGTGCCGACATGGTCGAGGCCGACGTGCCGGCCCTGTGTTGGATCAAACCGGCGCACACGCCCAGCTCGGCCGTGCCCCCGCATGGGAAGTTCGCCGCCGGGTCCTTGAGCCAGGCGAGGATCCGCAGCCGTGTCTCATTGGACAGGGCCTTGCATTCGTCGAGCACGTCCACCGCCTTTCGGCATTTCGCTAATTCCCGAAACTACCGGCTCGCGCGAGTCGGGGCACCATGACACTCGTCACCGGCTCGCCGCACCGCCGACACGCTCAGGAGCCGGCCGGTTGGGAAGACCGCCAGGTCGAAGGGAACGCGCGCCTCCGCAACGACCGCGAAGGGCTCGGGGGCCTTCGTTCCGGTCGTCATGATGGTCGCGGCGCTCTCTCGTCGGCGTCGTCGACGCTCGGGAGATGCAGAACAGCGGTGGGGCAAAGACGCCCGCTCGCCTGCATGCCGACCCCTTCGCGCACCGAAGTGTCGGTTCGCCTCCGATGGGTACTCCGCCGCCACGCAACCGCAGTCACGGAGGAGGAACGGATGTCCAACAATGAGACCGGCCAGGTGACGGGCACGCCGGACAAGGACTACAACATCATCTGGTTCGTCGAGGCGTGCCTGAGCAATGCGCTGCGCCTGGAGAACTACATCGCCGATGCCGAGCGCGCCGGCGACAGCGAGCTGGCGGACTTCTTCCGACGTGCCCAGGGCACGAGCCGCAAGGGCGCCGAAGAGGGCAAGGCGATGCTCGCCCGACGTCTCAGCAGCTGACCGCGACGCGTCCGTGCCCGCAGCCCCGTCCACGCGGGCCGCGGGCACGACGCGTGCTCGACGGCCGGATGCCGTGAACGCGACCATGAACGCGACGACCGGCGCCGTCGCCCGGCTCATTCCCGCGGCACCTCGCTCACGTCGTCGAGCGCGCCGAGGTCCCCGGCCGACTGAGCGGCTATGACGCTGAACGAGCCGTCGGTCTCGAGCACGACCGCCGCCACCTGGTCCAATCCGCCCACTCCCTGTGAGCGCAGCGCCTGCAGCACTTCGGACCGGCTGACGCGCTGCTCCCGGAGCGCTCGCTCGCGAAGGCGTCCCCGCCACACCAGCAGCGTGGGGGTCGCCTTGACCGCCTTGCGGAACGGCTGCGAGCGCACCGACGTCCAGGCGACGGCGAACTGGGCGCCGACCAGCACCATCAGGCCGAGCACGCCTTCGGCCAACGCCACCTCCGAACTGAGGAGGACCGTGGCCAGGGTGGAGCCCAGCGCCACCGTCACCACGAGGTCGAAGGCGTTCATCTTGGCCAGCGTCCGCTTGCCCGACAGCCGCAGGACCGCCACCAGTGCCACGTAGGCGCACAGACCGAGAACCACCACGCGGAGCAACCCGCCCCAGGAGTCGAAGAACATACTCGTGCGTACCCCGGCGCGGCCCCGCGACACGCACATGGGGCGCAGCGGTCGGATCGGCCGTCCACCGCGCTCGCTCGGCGCCCGGGTTTCCATATTCGATGAATGGGAAGTCCTGGGAGAACGACCACTGACGATGGGATGGTGCACGATGACGCAACCCGGCCAGGAGCACGACACCGGAGGGGCCCCGGCGGCTGCCGGACAGGTGGCGGTGGGTTCCTACGGCAGCTACGAAGAGGCCGAGCGAGCGGTGGACTACCTGTCCGATCACCGGTTCCCGGTTGAGCGGACAGTGATCGTGGGCCGGGGACTGCGGAGCGTCGAGCGGGTCACCGGACGAATGACACTCTGGCGGTCCGCGGGCAAGACGGCCCTCGCGGGTGCGGTGCTCGGAGCGCTGTTCGGATGGATTTTCGGCCTCTTCGACTGGGTCAACCCCCTGATCGCGGGCCTGCTGCTGGCGCTGTACGGGGCGATCTTCGGCGCGATCGTGGGCGCCGTCATCGGGTTGATCGCTCATGCCATGACCGGCGGTCGGCGAGACTTCTCCTCGATATCGGGAATCCAGGCGGACAGCTACGACCTGCTCGTCGAAGCGGGACACGCGACCCAGGCGGGCCAGTTGCTCGACGCGGAGGGCGCGCCCGGACGAGGCCTCGGGGCCGGCCGGATCGGCTGAGGGGCCGCCTGCGAATACCCGCTTCCGCCGCCGCACGGCTCGCCCTGGTCCGGACGCTATGGGCCGCCCGGGCTTTCGCCGTGGCGTGGGAACACCGGTCGAACAGACCCCGGCCCTCGGCCGGGGTCTCCCATGGCCCGCGCACGGCGGCCGAGCGGGAAATGACGACGACCGGGCCCGCGGGCGGCCACCATGTGCCCGGAACGGCTCACCGCTCCCGTGCTACTCGGCGCCGTCGGCGGGCAGCCGCATGTGGATGCGCACGGTGGTGCCGTCCGGGCTGGTGTGCATGCGGACGAGGTCGACGATCTGATTCACCAGGAGCAGCCCGCGGCCGTGGCGCTGGGACTCGTCCATCGGACGGCGTCCGGCGAGCGGATCGGTGATGTGTCCGGAGTCGCTGACCTCGCAGACCAGGTACTCCTCGTCGCTCCAGACGCGGAAGACGCCGAAGCCGCCCCCGTGCCTGATGCTGTTGGTGAGCAACTCGGTCACGGCGATCTCGAGGTCGACCAGCTGCGTGGGGGACAAGCCCACTTTGAGCCCGTAAGCGGTGACGAACCAGCGCGCGTTGTCCAGCGTGGTGTGGTCGGCCATGCGTTCGATCGCCCACAGCGGTGGCCGCGTGAGCGGCTGATTGTAGTCGGAGAGGACCCGATCGGGGTCGAAGTGCTCGCTCGGGTGGCGCCCGGTGCGGTCGATGAGGACCGGATGGGTGGCCCTGGCGTCGGTGATGACGCGCTTATCGAGGCTCTTGGTGTCGTACGGGCACAGCTTGGTGACGGTGCGCCCGTTGAGCGCGAGGTTGAGGAGCGCCTCGTGCTGCACGCAGGCGGGGTACTCCAGCTCGCTGCGGCCGGGCCAGATGGGCTCACCGATGATGCGCACGTGCCGATCGGGGTGGGCGTCGGCGAAGGTGCGCACGACTTCGGGGATGATCCGGCCCGGGTTGGCGCCGGCCTCGCTCATGTTGACCAGGAGGACGCGTTCGGCGGAGATTCCCAAGGCTCGCCGCACCGATTCGAGGTTGTGCTCGGGTACTGCGACGGCCACCGGGTCTCCGGCGGTCAGCCCCTCGTCGATGAAGGGAATCGTGCCGGCCAGGTACTCGTCACGGTCGGAGTAGAACATCGCGGGGTGCTCGAACCGTTCACCGGCCTCGTGTTCGGGCGCAGGGGTCATTGTTCTCCTTTGAACGTGATCGCGGCCGCGCCGTTGGGCCAGAGGACCTCCATGATCCGCTGCAGGCACCGGGGCGGATGGCCGACCAGGACCTGTTGGCCACCGGTGGCCCCGCTCGCGACGTCCACGAGGACGCTGACCCCTCGGACGTCGATGAACTCCAGGTCGGCAAGATCCAAGTATACTTCGGGGCGCCGACTGGTGAAGTCCCGCAGGGCCCACTCCCAATCCAGGTGGGTGCGCATGTCGACCGATCCGCTGGCCCGCAGACCGGCCAGAGGACTCCCGTACTCGCGGAACCGCAACGGCGCGTCCGTCCGATCGTCCTCATCAGGTGACGCGGCCTGCCCCAGCCACGATGACGTGTCGGGCGTGGTCCACCTGTCGTCTGCGTGCTCTGCCATCACTCCGCCTCTGTCCGGCCCAGCTATTCCGGCGACGTTCCTTCGAGCCCGTGCTCCGCCGGTTCCCTCGCTGATGCGGCGACGAAGCAATGGGACCCACCCACCATAAGCATTGCGCCGGGCTTTGTGTCAAAAGCCCCGGGTTCGCGCGGACCGGCGGGCCGGGGCGCGGCAGGCGTGCGGGCCTGCCGCGCTCCGCGAATGCATGCACCTGGTGCGGTCATGTCGATGAGCTGGTGAGGCCCTCGCGCAGCTCGTGGAGGGTGCGATTGAGCAGTCGCGAGACGTGCATCTGCGAGATGCCGACCTCTGCGGCGATCTGGGTCTGGGTCATGTCGCCGAAGTAGCGCAGGGCCAGGATCTTCCGTTCCCGTTCCGGCAGCTCTTGGATGAGCGGCACGAGGGACTCGTGGTCCTCGACGAACTCCAGGGCGGCGTCCTCCTCGCCGACCGATTCGGCGAGAGTGGTGCGCTCGTCGTCTTCGAACGGCGCCTCGTTCAGCGAGACCGCCCGGTAGGCCTGGCTGGCTTCGTAGCCCTCATGCACCTCGTCCTCGGTGATGCCGAGGTGCTCGGCGAGCTCGGCGGGAGTGGCCGGACGGCCGAGGCGTTGCGCCAGTTCGGCGTTGCCGTGGTTGATCGACAGGCGCAGCTCTTGGAGCCGGCGCGGGACCCGCATCGGCCAGCTGGTGTCGCGGAAGTGGCGGCGGACCTCGCCCATGACGGTGGGTACGGCGTAGGCGAGGAAGTCGGCGCCTTGCCCGGGGTCGAAGCGGTCGACGGCGTGGATGAGGCCGACCGAGGCCACTTGAACGAGGTCTTCCTTGGCGATGCCCTTGCCGGAGAACCGCTGGGCGATGTGCTCCGCCAGCGGCAGGTAGCCGGTGACGATGCGATCGCGGATCTCAGCCCGCCTGGGGTCGTCCTCCTCGAGTTGCTTCAGCTCGCTGAAGAGCGGCGTGAGGTGGCTGTACTCGTGCGCGCTGGAGCGTCCTTTCTGGGACTGCTGCTGTGTCATGGGATTACCATCCTGCCCGTCGTGTCGGTGTGCTGCCGGCTCTGGCGCCGGGTCGTACTCCTGGGCGGGCCGCGCTAGCGGCCATCGGGGGGTGTCCGGGGGGTCGGGGGGACTTCAACTCATACCGATTGCTTCTCCTCTGGGATTCGGTTGTCGTTCTTCCGCTGTCTTCCACTACAAGGCGAGAACCTTGCCGCATCGCCGGCGGCCGCTGTATCCGAGCACCGTCGCATCGCTCCGATGTCCCGTGCCGTATACCGGCCCCGGCGTAGCGAACAGAGTAATACATTGCTATTTGATTGTCACCAGACGGATCCGAACGTTCATTTTAAACGTGATTGTGATGCGCATAACAGAGAATTTCCGGCGATCAAGATAGTCCCATATCACCGATTCATCCCATTAGGAAACATGATAATAACGGTGCATATGCCGCTTCTTAACCGAGAGTTCTACTAGACGCATCGCCATATCGATCGAACTCTGAGTCGGCGGTGCCATTCGGTGTAGTGAACGCGCCGCAGCGAACGAGTCCGTCGAGTCCCTACCCTCAGTGCGGAGGGGACTCTGCAATCCAGTGGGACTTCAGTGCGTCGAATATTCGACGGGCAATTGCACGGCTTACGCAGCTTCCTCAATACACGCATGCCAAGCCGTTGAGGACCAGGGCGTACCGATCGACGCCGCCCGCGCCGATCGACGCCTCAGACCTGGAGCCGTCCGGCGAGTTCGCATCGCCTCGATCGCGAACTCGAAGCGCGCCCCCGGG
>NZ_BAAHCB010000013.1:1910-52369 GCF_054776215.1 Glycomyces tarimensis | reverse complement strand
GCCCGGAGCCGAAGGCGAGGAGACCAGGCGGAGAGAAAGGGCCGTGCGTCGGTTCAAGGCCGGGCCACCACGATCACCGGGTGCTGCCCGGCCAGGCTCAGCTGACGGGTCTCGACGACGTTCCATCCGGATCGACCGGTGTCGAAGTGGTGCAACAGTTCCGGTGAGACCAGACACACCAGGCGTCCGTCCAATGCGATGACACGGCGCCATTCGGCCAGGAGCGCCGTGAAGGAACGCCGCGTCGCCACCTGGCGGCCCCACGCGGGATTGGTCACGATCCGGTCGATCGATCCGGTGGGGAACGGCAGACGTGCGGCGTCCGCCTCCCGCAAGGCGATGCCGGGCAGGTGCCGCGCGTTGCGTGCCGACGCCGCCAGCGCCGCCGGGTCGACGTCGCCGCCGATGAGGTGAGCGTGAGGCGCCGGTTCCCCGGCCTCGACGAGGATCGTTCCGGCGCCGCAGCAAGGGTCCAGGACCGTCATCGCCGATTCGATGCCGGCGAGCCGCGCCATCGCGGCCGCGACCGGCGGGTGGAGCGTGCCCGGGATCGATGCCGTCTTCCATGCCCGCCGGTGGAGCGGCGGGCGGCTGCCGCGCAGCCCGAGCAGGAGACCATCGGGGGACAGCACCGCCCGCCATTCGACGGCGTTCGCCGGAGGGCGGGCGCCGCCGCGCCGCGAGGCGAAACGGGCGCCGAGTCCCTCGGCCAGAACCGAGCCGATGACCGCCTCCAGGTCGTAGCGGTTGTAGGTGCGCCGCCCGCTGATGGACGCCGAGACGCAGACGACCGGGTCGGTGCGGTCGAGAAGTGCGCGCGCCGGCTCGGGGTCCGCGGTGCCGAGCCAGCCCCGCAGCCGTTCGAGGTCGGCCTTCGTAGAGCCGGGGTCTGGTGTCCGGGCCGCTTGCAGCAGGAGGTCGTCGACCGTGCGCGGTCGATCGAAGGCGAGCGCCTGCGGCGAGGCGAGCTGGAGCCGGCGTTTGCGAACGGACAGGACCCGGTGCCCGCGCTGGGCGAGTTCCTCGGCGGCGAGGCCTTCGAGTCCACGGACGGCGGTGGCGAAGAGCGGGCAGTGACGATCAGGTGATTCGGGCGCGAACGCGCCCACCGTCGAACGACGGTTCGGTGACATGACAAAGCTCCCGGTGAGCGACCTGGCACGGGGGACGGCCGCGCCACATCGCTAGCCGCGGGATTTCCCTCGGGTCGGCTAGCGGAGCGCTAGCTCAGTCGGAAGCATGTGTATGTCACGCGCACAGGCTACCGCAGCGACCCCAGACGATCAGACCGGCCGGGCATGACCGGAAGGCGATGCGGGTAACCGGTGAAGCCGAACCGCACGGTCGGCAGCAGTCGCTCGGCGACCTGTCCGGCCCGGCCCCGCGAGCGGGGCCTAGGCTCAACGCGCGGAAGCGCGAAACGTGATCGGAGGCCGGTGAACACCATGAACGCCGACGAAGCGGCGCCGGGCTTTGCCGAGCTCGGGCTGGGACCCAAGCTGCTGGGCGTCCTGTCCGACCTCGGATATGAGGAGCCGACGCCCATCCAGAGCGAGGCCATCCCCCCGCTCCTCGCGGGGCGCGACCTGCTCGGCCAAGCCGCGACCGGAACGGGCAAGACCGCCGCGTTCGCCCTGCCGCTGCTCGAGCGGATGCCCGCCGGCAGGGGAGAGGCCCAACCCGAAGCGCTGGTGCTGGTGCCCACGCGCGAACTGGCGATCCAGGTGTCCCAGGCGTTCCACCGCTACGGCAGGGAACTGGGCGCCCGAGTCCTGCCGATCTATGGCGGCCAACCGATCGGCCGCCAGTTGCAGGTGCTGCGCCGAGGCGTCGACGTGGTGGTCGCGACGCCCGGCCGCGCGCTCGACTACATCGAGCGCGGGAGCCTCCGCCTCGACGGCGTGTCGGCGGTGGTGCTCGACGAGGCCGACGAAATGCTCGACATGGGCTTCGCCGAGGACATCGAGGCGATCCTCGCCCGGACCAGCGAAGAGCGCCAGACCATGCTCTTCTCGGCGACCATGCCTTCGCGGCTCGACCGCATCGCCAGACGGCAGCTGCGCGACCCGGTGCGGATCGAGCTCGGCCGCGAGGCGGTCGCCGCCGAGCAGACGCCGCTGGTGCGGCAGAGCGGCTACATCGTCGCCCGCGCGCACAAGCCCGACGCCCTCGGCCGCGTGCTCGATGTGGAGGCGCCGGAGGCGGCGATCGTCTTCTGCCGCACGCGAGCGGAGGTGGAACAGCTGACCGAGACGCTGAACGGGCGCGGTCACCGGGCCGAGGCCCTGCACGGCGGCATGAGCCAGGAGCAGCGCGACCGCGTCATGAAGCGTGTGCGCGGCGGCGCCGCGGACCTGCTCATCGCCACCGACGTGGCCGCCCGCGGCCTCGACATCGAACACCTCACCCACGTGATCAACTACAACGTGCCCGCCGCGCCGGAGGCGTACGTGCACCGCATCGGCCGAGTCGGCCGCGCCGGCCGCGAGGGCGTGGCGATCACGCTCACCGAGCCGCGTGAGCATCGGATGCTCAAGGCGATCGAGCGGTTGACGAAGCGGCGCATCACCATCGAGAAAGTCCCCACGGTCACCGACCTGCGCGCGCGCCGACTCGAAATGACCCGGGCCGCGCTGCATGAAAGCCTCGTCACGGACGATCTCGACCGGTTCAGCGTGGTGGTCGAGGCGCTCACCGACGAGTTCGACGTCATGGACATCGCGCTCGCGGCGGTGAAGCTGGCGCATGAGGCCACCGGGGGCGACGTCGAGGAGCGGGAGATCCCCCAGATCGCCGAGCCGGCGGGGCGAGGGCCGCGCCGCGAGGGCGACCGCGGCGGCGATCGCCGTTCCCGCGCCGACGGCGAGACGACGCGGATCTTCCTCAACCTCGGGCGCGACGCCGGGGTCCGCCCGAAAGACCTGGTCGGCGCGATCGCCGGCGAGTCGCGGCTCAGCGGCCGCGACATCGGCGCGATCGAGATCGCCGACCGGTTCTCGCTCGTGGAGATACCCGAATCCTCCGCCGACGAGGTCATCGAGGCGCTGCGGCGCACCACGATCAAGGGCAAGCGGCCGACGGCGCGCCGCGAGCGGTACTCGGCCCCGCAGCGCCGCCGCTGAACCGGCCGAGCCGGCCCGCCGGACGCGCATCGGCACCCGCGAGGCCGCCATGGAATCCTGGGGCATCATGATCATCGACAAAGCCGAAGTCATCGTGACCAGCCCGGACCGGAACTTCGTGACGCTCAAGCTCACGACCGACGACGGTCTCACCGGGCTCGGCGACGCCACCTTGAACGGCCGGGAACTGGCCGTCGTCTCCTACCTCCGGGACCACGTGGTCCCGCTGATGCTCGGCCGGGACGCCCACCGCATCGAGGACACCTGGCAGTTCCTCTACCGCAGCGCCTACTGGCGGCGCGGGCCGGTGACGATGGCCGCGATCGCCGCGGTCGACATGGCGCTGTGGGACATCAAGGGCAAAGCCGCGCGCATGCCGGTGTTCCAGCTGCTCGGCGGCGCCTCCCGCAACGGCCTGCTCGCCTACGGGCACGCTTCGGGCAAGACCACCGAAGCGCTGTTCGACTCGATCCGCGACCACCAGGAGCAGGGCTTCCGGGCCATCCGCGTCCAGACCGGCGTCCCCGGCCTGAAGTCGATCTACGGCATCGCCTCGAACGCCACCTACGAGGCCAACGACGGCGTCCGGTACGACCACGAGCCCGCCCAGCGCGGCGCGATGCCCAATGAGGAGGACTGGGACACCCGCAGCTATCTGCGCCACGTGCCGACCGTCTTCGAAGCGGTCCGCTCCGAGTTCGGCCCCGAGCTGCCGCTGCTGCACGACGCCCACCACCGGCTCACCCCGATCCAGGCCGCGCAACTGGGCAGGTCGCTGGAGCCGTACGACCTGTTCTGGCTCGAAGACGTGACCCCGGCCGAGAATCAGGAGGCACTGCGGCTGGTCCGAAACCACACCACCACACCGCTCGCGATCGGGGAGATCTTCAACACCGTCTGGGACTACCAGCAGATCATCCGCGAACAGCTCATCGACTACGTGCGCAGCGCCGTCACCCACACCGGCGGCATCTCGCACCTGAAGAAGGTCCTGGACTACGCCGCGCAGTACCAGATCAAGTCCGGCATGCACGGGCCCACCGACATCTCGCCGGTCGGCATGGCCGCCGCGATGCATCTCGGGCTCGCGATCCACAACTTCGGCATCCAGGAGTACATGCGGCACGGCCCCAAGACCGACCAGGTCTTCCAGCAGTCCTTCACCTGGTCCGACGGCTACCTCCACCCCGGCGACCGGCCCGGCCTCGGCGTCGAGCTCGATGCCGACGAGGCGGGGAAGTACCCCTACGCGCAGGCATACCTGCCGTTCAACCGGCTGGCCGACGGAACGGTGCACGACTGGTAGACGCCGCGCCCACCGCGGGCCGGGACGCCATCGGCCGTCCGCCGCCGCGTTTCAGCATTCGCCACGTCCGAACCACTGGAACCAGATAGGTTCGGCCTCGCGGTGGACTTCGCGGTCGCATCGGCGGCGGCCGTCGAAGCGATCCTGCGCACCTGCCCGAAACGGCTCAAAAGGAGAGCAGCGCATGACCGACTCGCATCGCCCGCTCACGGCGCAGAGCACCATCGGCGCATGGCTGGAGCATCCCGAAGGGGCCCCCTTGATCCGAGGGCTGCTTGAGCGGACAGGCGCAGACGAGGAGACGCTCGCACCCGTCCGCACGCTGCCCCTGCAGCAGCTCGTGACCCTCAGCCAGGGCAAACTGTCGCAATCGTCGGTCGACGACATGGTCATGCGGGCCAACGGGGGCGTCGTCCCCGAGGAGCGGACCGACTCGGGGCAGTGGGCCGAGACCATCGCGCCCGGGCGGTTCGACGGGAAGACGGTGATCGTCACCGGCGCCGCATCCGGCATCGGCCGCGCGGCCGCATCGCGGATCGCACGAGAAGGCGGCCACGTGGTCGCCGCCGACGTCTCGACCGAGCGGCTCGACGAGTTCGCCGCCTCGATCCCCGGCGGCACCGTCACGGCGGTCGCCGGCGACATCACCGCTCAGGACGACGTCGACCGGATCGTCGCCGCCGCCGGCGACCGCATCGACGCGCTCGCGAACGTCGCCGGGGTCAACGACGACTTCTCGCCCGCCCACGAGACCTCGGACGACATGTGGGACCGGGTCATCGCGATCAACCTCACCGGCGGCTTCAAACTGAGCCGCGCGGTCCTGCCGACGATGATGGCCGCCGGGAAAGGCTCGATCGTCAATGTCGCCTCGGAGGCGGCACTCCGCGGCGGCGCCTCGGGCACCGCCTACACGGTCTCGAAACACGGCGTGGTCGGTCTGACGCGGTCGACGGCCTTCATGTACGGCCCCCACGGCATCCGGGTCAACGCGGTCGCACCGGGAGGCGTGGCGACGGGCATCCCGATGCCCGCCCGGGTCTCGGAGACCGGCTCGGCCCGGCTCGGGCCGTTCCAGCGGGCGATCCCGAGCCTCGCCACCGCCGAACAGCTGGCCGCCTCCATCACCTTCCTGCTCAGCGACGACGGCGTCAACGTCAACGGCGCCGTACTGCCGTCCGACGGCGGCTGGTCGGTGCAATAGGACCGGCGGCCGCGCAGCACCTCAAGCCGTGGTACCGCGACGCCATCGATCGAGCGCGGCGATGGCCCGTCCGACCGCGATCATGTCCCGCTCACCGTGGCCGAGATCCGCCGCCTGCCGGTAGAGCTCCCGGCACAGGCTCACCAGGGGAACCGCCGTGCCGGTGCCGGCGGCGGCCTCGTCGATGAGGACGCTGTTCTTGTGCACGTCGGCGATGGCCGCCTGCGGCGTGAAGTCACCGTCGACCAGTTTCGCCGTCTTGCCGCGCGAGAGCGGCGACGACATCGGCCCGGCGTCGAGCACGTCGCGCAGCACCTGCGGGTCGACGCCGCTGGCCTCGGCGAAATGGAACGTCTCGGCCAGCCCGGTCGCCGTCGTTATCAGGAATACGTTGACGGCGAGTTTCGTCGTCAGCGCACTCGGCACCGCGCCGCAGACGAAGTGCCGTCCGCACATCGCCTCGACGATCGGGAGCACCTCGGTGATCGCGCCCTCGTCCCCGGCGAGCATCGCCACGAGGGTGCCCTCTTCGGCCGGTCCGCGCGAGCCCGACACGGGCGCCTCGACATACGAGCCGCCCGCGGCGGAGACCGCTGCCGCGAGCTCGGCGGCATAACCGGGGCTGAACGTTCCCATCTGCACGATCCTGCGGTCGCGGACGAGCGACTCGAAACCGGGCCGGTGCCGGTCCAGGACCGCGTCGACGGCCGCCTCGTCCGCCAACATCAGCACGACGGTTCCGCACCGCGAGAACACCTCGCCCGCGGTCGCCGCGACCGCGGCACCCGCGGCCTCGAGGCCCTCGCAGCGCGAGCGCGTGCGGTTCCACACCACCAGATCGAAGCCGGCCCGCGCCAGATTGAGCGCCATGGGCCGGCCCATGATCCCCAGTCCGATGAAACCGACCGGTCCATCCGGCCGCACAGTGGTCGCCTCAGCCATTGGCGCTCCCGCTGCCGTCGCCGACCGCGCCCCTCCAGCACCGCACGATGGCGTCGGCCGAGGCGGCGATGTCGTCGGCGCTGGTCGAGGCGTCGGAGACGCTGATGCGCATGGCGTGGCGGCCCTGCCAGACGGTGCCTCCGGCCCAGCAGGTCCGGTCGGCCTGGACGGCGTCGATCACCGCGTCGGTGGTCGCATCGTCGTCGAACTGCACGAGGACCTGATTGAGCACCTGCGGGGCCAGGAGCCGCGCTCCCGCCGCTTCGAGCAGCCGCGCCATCTGCTCGGCGTGGCCGCAGCACCGGTCGACCAGCTCGGCGACGCCCGTGCGGCCCAGACTCGTCAGGATCGCCCACAGCTCGGCCCCGCGGGCGCGCTGGGACATCTGCAGACCCAGATGCGCCCCGGCGCGTTCGGCATCGCTCGCCAGGTAGGCGGCGCTGAAGGACATCGCCCGCCGTAGGTCCGCCTGGTCGCGGCAGACCGCGATCCCCGAATCGTAGGAGGTGTTCAACCATTTGTGCGCGTCGGTGGCCCACGAATCGGCCAGCTCCACGCCGTCGACGAGGTGCCGACGCGCCTCGGAGGCGCCGGCCCACAATCCGAAGGCGCCGTCGACGTGCACCCAGCCGCCCTCGCGGTGGACCATCGGGACGAGCTCGCGGAACGGATCGCTGTGGCCGGTGTTCACATTCCCCGCCTGGAGCAGCACGAGCGTCAGACCGTCGACGGGCCCGAAGCGGTCGACCAGCACCCGTCCGCACTCGTCGGTGGGCGCCGACTCGATCTGGTCCGTGCCGATGCCGGCGGCGCGCAGCGCCTTCGCCACCGAAGCGTGGATCTCCGCCGAGGCGACCACCCGCACCGGCGGCGCTCCGGACAGGCCGCGCTCGGCGACGTTCCATCCGGCGCGGTGCAGCAGCGCGTCGCGGGCGGCGATGAGGCACGTGAGGTTCGCGACCGAGGCACCGGAGCAGAAGGTGGCGATCGCCGTGTCCGGCAGCCCCAGCAGTTCGAGGCACCAGCGGGCGGCGAGCTCGTCGAGCAGGGCCGCGACCGGCGACATGACCGGCAGTGCGACGTTCTGGTCCCAGGCGCTCAGGAGCACCGCCGCCGCCGACGCGGCCGGGTCGGTCCCACCGGTGACGAAACCGAAGTACCGGCCGCCGGTGGAGGCCACGGTGGCAGGCGATCCGAGGTCGTCGAGCATCGCCACGACCTCGTGCGCGCCCACCCCCTTGTCGCCGAGGTCGCGCGGAAAGCGATCGAGGCCCCTCAGCGCCTCCTCGCTCGGGAACACGCCGCGCCCGGGGCTCGAAGCGACGTACGCGGCGGCTCGACGCGAGGCTTCCAGGATGAGCTCGGCCTTCTCTGTGTGCTGTTCGCTGCCATGGGATTGGGACGACATGGACCCAGTCTAGAAAACTGGCCCTAGAAAACAAGGGCCAGTTCATGAGAAAGTGGCACCATGTCCGATCGACCCGCCCATCTGAGCGTCCGGCACCTGACGGCCCGGCTCTACGGCTGGCAGGACGGGCCGGGGCCGCGCTACATGCGGCTCGCGGCGGCGCTGCGCGAGCTCGTCGACACCGGCGCGCTCACCCAGGGGACGCGCCTGCCGTCCGAACGCGCCCTCGCCGCCGCGCTCGAAGTCTCACGCAACACCGTCACCGCCGCCTACCGCCAGCTCCGCGACGCCGGATGGCTCATCGGACGGCGAGGCGCGGCGCCCCAGGTGGGCGCGGCCACCCACCTGAGCGGCGGCGACACCGCCTCCGCCGATCCGCTCGCCGATCTGTTCGGCGACGGACCGCGCCCCCGGCTCGACCTGACGATCGCCAGTCCGCCTCCGGCGCCGGCCGTCCTCGCCGCGCTCGCCCAGCTTCCCGACCTCATGCCCGAGACCGCCTGCTCGGAGGGCGGCTTCTACCCGGCGGGGCATCCGGTGCTGCTCGATGCGATCGCGCACAAGCTCCGCGGCGACGGCATCGACGCGCACCCCGAGGAAATCGTGGTCACCGGCGGCGCCCAGCAGGCCCTCGCCCTCGTCGCCGAGGCCCTGCACCGCCCGCGCCGCCCGGTCGCGATCGAGGCCGCGACCTTCCCCGGACTCATCGACGCGATCCGCCGCCGCGGTCGGCAACGGCTCGTCACCCTCCCGGTCGATGACGACGGCCTGCGGGCCGACGCGGCGGCACGCCTCATACGCGCGACGGCACCGGCCGCCGCCTACCTGACCTCATACCAGAACCCCACCGGCCGCTCGATCAGCGCCCGAGGCAAGGAGGCACTGCTCGAAGCGGCGGCGGCGTCGAGAACACCCATCGTGGAGGACCGCGCGCTCGCCGACCTCCCGCTCGACGGCGAGGCCGCTCCGGCGCCGTTGGCCGCACTGTCGACCGATGCGGCGGTCACCACCATCGGCAGCGTCTCAAAAGTGCTCTGGGGCGGCCTCAGGATCGGCTGGGTCCACACCAATCGGACGCTCGCGGCGCATCTGCGCACCCGCCGCCGCGCGCTCGACCTCGGCAGCCCCGCGCCGATGCAGTTCGCCGCGGCCTGGCTGCTCCAGCACCACTACGACGACGCCCGGGCCTGGCGAGTCCAAGGCCTGCGGACGTCGCTGGCCGCGCTGCTGGACGCGATCGCGGCCGCCGGTCTCGACTGGCGGTATCAGCGGCCCGCGGGCGGCCCGAGTCTGTGGATCCGGCTGCCGCAGGCCACCGCCCGAGCCTTCGCCGAGCGCGCCGCCCGCGACGGCGTGCCCGTCGCGGCCGGCAACGCGTTCACCGCCGCCCCCGGGACGGCGGCCGACCGGATCCGCATCCCGTTCTACCTGCCGCCCGGCGACCTGGACGCCGCGATCGCCACCCTCGCCGGGACTTGGCGCCGACACCGACAGGCCGGCCCCCACTCCTCGACGCGCTGATCGGAGTCGGTCTGGCGCGAGCCCCGGCGCGGAGTCTCGGTCGTGATGGCGCGCGAACGGTACGAACACCACATGAATCGGTGCTCCGACGTCGAACGGGCACTGGGCCCATCGGATCGGACGGACGCGACCGTCGAGGTCACCGAGCCGCGATCTGACGAGTGCGGTAGGGGCGCGCAGCGAGGTAGATTTGATGCCCACCGGCCGAGACCGTCGATGTCCAGGGGCCACTATCCTGGTGAACATCGAGAGACCGCTCACGAGGGGACACCGGATCCGAGTGCTGCAATGCGCCTCGCTTCTGCGGCGACCGAACAGGTCCCGTGGCGAGAAAGCGTCCATGAGACCATGCTCGAAGGAGCCGCGCGATGTCCGCTATGCCTACGCCTGACACGAACGACCCGTTCCTTCACCCGGCGTTGTTCTATTCGGGTTCGCAGGAATTCCTGGCCGGCACGATGCCCTTCATCGACGAGGCGCTGAGCAAGGACGAACCGCTCGCGGTCGCCGTGCCGAAAGCCAATCTGGAACTGCTGCGAAAAGCCTTGGGATCCAGTGCCGAACGGGTGCTCATGATCGACATGGCCGACGCCGGCGCGAACCCGGGACGGATCATCCCCGGTGTGCTGCGCGCGTTCGCCGACGCTCATGCCGACCGCCATGTGCGGATCATCGGCGAGCCGATCTGGCGGGGACGCAGCGACACCGAGTATCCGGCCTGCGCCCAGCACGAGGCACTGATCAACTACGCCTTCACCGGCCGTTCGGTGACCATCATGTGCCCCTATGACGAGGACGGCCTCGATCCGCACATGATCGCCGATGCCAGCAAGACCCATCCCTTCCTCGTCGACCGCACCGGAACCCGGCGCAGCGAGCAATACGATCCGGACCGCGTCATCGCCGGGTACAACGAACCGCTGCCCCGTCCGCCGCGAACGGCCATCGAGCGTGACGTCGAAGCCGCCACGCTCGACAACGCCCGCTGGTTCCTCACCTCGTACGGCCGGACGGTCGGTCTGTCGGCGAGTCAGCTGGTCGACTTGGAGATTGCCGTCACCGAACTGATCACGAACAGCATCAGCCACGGCGGCGGCAGCGGCACGCTGCGCGTCTGGACCGATGCCGGACAGCTGGCCTGTGAGATCAGCGACGCGGGGCACATCACCGACCCGCTGGTCGGACGGCGCCCGGCCAGCGAGGGCCAGCTCCGCGGCCGTGGCCTGCTGCTGGTCAATCAGGTCGTCGATCTCGTCCGCATGCACACCGGCCGACTGGGCACCACCGTGCGGATCTACCTGCGTCTGCCCGGCCGCGACCTGCAGGCCGGATGAGGACGATCGGACGCCTTCGGGCGCGCTGAGCGCCCGTCGGCGGGAGCGCACCTGAGCCACTCCCGCCGACTGTGCTCACTCCTCGGGCACGTGGTCCCCCGCCAGGTGCAGGATCTGGATCGCGGCCTGGCCGTACTGGGCGATCTCATTGGTGGCGACGCCGTACCAGTCGGTCGGGTTGAGCGTGTCGGCCACCGGCTGCGACTCCTTCGGCCACTCGGTTCGGATCTCCCAGGACTTGGTCGGGTTCAAGAAGCGGTGCCAGGCCCGCTCGGCCTGGGAATCGTCGCCGCTGCGGGAGTAGACGAAGGCGTTGGCGCGGGCATAGGCGTAGAGGAAGAGGTCGGCGAACCGGCCGCCGAACTCGGCCTCCTGCTCCTCCCGTGTGGCGGTGTAGAAGCGGGCGTACCGCAGCCACTCGTCCTCGAACGCGGGCATGTCGATCTGCCCGATCAGCTCGGCGCAGATCTCGATCCGGCCGAACGCGTTGGCGAGATTGCTGCGCTCGACCGCGGGCTCCTCGGCGATGTGGAACCTGCCGGTGTCCATGTCGTACAGGCCCCCGCCCTGCGCGACGCCATTGGGCTGGGCGGCGATGGTCTCCATGGTGCCCAGGACCTTGTCCCGGCAGAACTCCCAGTCCGGGCCGCGGCGCTCCCATTCGGTGACCCAGGCGGCGACCAAGGCGGACCAGTCGGTGCCGAAGCCGATGCTGAGCGCGTTGCGATCGGGCGTGTACGGTTCCTCGCGGATCTTCCGGATCGGGTCGAGCACGAGGAAGGTCTCCTCGCTCCCCGCGAGCAAGTGGAGCATGTCGCCGGTGCGCTCGTCGGCGGTGAGGTAGTAGTAGTACCTGCGGTAGTTGGCGTTGGAGATGCGGACCTGCTTGGCGGAGTCGCCCCAGTGCTGGACGCCGTGGCGGGTTCCCAGACCGGCCCATTCGCCCAGGTGGTAGGTGTTGACCTCGCTGGTCTTGCGGGTCATGGCCTCGGCGAAGCGGAAGACGTCGGCCCGGTTGGTGTGCAGGTAGTACTGCCACAGCCACATGTCCGGCGAGATCTCGGAGTTGTCCCAGGCGTAGCCGCCGACGTCGTAGCGCCAGACCCTCCGGTCGCCGTCCTGGGAGTGCATGACGTCGCCGTAGTCCCAGAACCCGTACCAGTGCCGCTGGTCTTGCTGGAGACGGTAGTAGTCGAAGTAGAAGTCGAGGCCGTCCTCGACGGTCTCCTTGACCGGGTGGGATCGGTCGACGGGTCCGAAGAGCCCGCCGAAGGCGCCGACCGCGCTCATGTGCTCGGTCGGTGCGATCACCTGCGGTTGGGCGCGGACGGTGTCGGCCATGTGCCCGAGCCGCTCGTGGGACGGGGTGGCGTCGGTGACCCAGAACTGCAGCTCGCTGGTCCGGGCGACGCCGTAGGGTGTGCCGAAGCCGGGCTCGTAGTCCTCGTAGGTGACCTCGAGGGCGTCGAGCTGCTGCTCGTAGGTGTCCTGGCCCATGCCGTCGTGGTAGAACCTGGTGTCCATCGGCTGGGCCTCGGGCGACCACATCCAGACGGTGACGGTGGCCTTGTCGGTGTGGGCGTCGCGGATGTCGAGCCCGGTGGGGTGGCGCTGCCAGAAGTCCTTCATGCCGAAGCCGAAGCCGCCGGAGACGCCGCCGATGTAGCCGAAACCGGAGGCGCGCCGGCCCTGGTCGACCGGAACCCAGGCGTGGCCGGCCTTGGTGCGCTTCTTGATCGCGTAGCCTTCGCTGTTGAGCTGCGCGAGCGAGTAGTCGCCCCAGGCGGGGATCCAGTGGAGGCGGCTGGTGACCCGTTGGTCCCAGGTCGCGGGGTCGGGCAGTGCCCGGCCGGCTGTCTGGGCTTGGCGGACGTCCTCGCCGGGGTCGCGGCGCAGGCCGGTGATGCCTTTGACGGCCTCGGTCAGTTGGCCGTGGCCTTCGCCGACGAAGCGGACGTGCCGGTCGTACAGTTCGTCGGTCAAGGCGACCTTGAAGCGGACGCCGAGGCCGGCGATGAACGCCTCCGATCCGTCGGAGTCGTAGAAGAAGGTGTGCACCATGCGGAAGGACTCGCCGCCGGAGTAGAAGTACAGGCGGACGGTGAACGGGAGCCAGGAGGTGTCCTTGCCTCCGGTCTTGCGGTGGTGGCCGTCGACGCGGATCACGACCCTGACCGGGCCGTCCTGCTCGACGGCGGCCTCGGTGATCTCGCTGATGTAGCGGTCGCGGCTGACCGATCCGGTCTCGGGGTCGGGGGCCTCGTCCTGGGTGATGTTGACCAGGTGCCCGTCCCTGACGATCATGCGGTCGCCGCGCTTGATGTGCTTGATGAGGTTCGTGCCCTTGGTGTTGATGCGGGCGGTGATGACGCCGGTGTTGACGTCGATGTGGTTGCCGGCCTCGGAGACCGCGATCGGGAGGGCGGGGGAGGAGGGCTCGCCGGCGGCGAGGGTGAAGGTCTCGGCCTTGGCCGCGGGGCCGATGGCGTGGGCGGTCCACTTCAGCGAGCCGTCCGGCCAGTAGGCGAGCGGCCAGGTCTGGACCGGGACGGCGGCGCCGTCGTCGGCGGTGAGTTCGAACTGCTGGTCGGTGGCGAACGTGCCTTGGCCCCAGGGGACGCCCCAGGTCGAGCCGGGGGACTCCGCCGGTGGTCCCTCGAGCCAGGACAGTTCGACCGCGTCGGGGCCGCCGTCGTCGTCGCCGGAGGTCTGGGCGTGAGCGGGGGAGGAGTCGATGAACGCGGCGGCCGCGGCGACCCCGGCGCCGGTGGCGAGCACGCTGCGGCGGCTCATGCCGCCCGAGGGTTCGTCAAGGGGCGGGGCCTGTTCGCGGTTGAGCGAAGGGTCGGACATGAAGCCTCCAAGGGGCACCGGCGACATCGCCGGTTAAATCGTTTTAACTTTCAGCGGCTTCAATATAGCGATCGGTCGATCGGTAGTCAACCGATGCGCTCCGGCTTCCGTGTTCCACGGCGGCGCGCACCGTGGTGCGCTCGGTGCGGCAAAACCGTTGCGTCGAAGCGTTGCTTGCCGCACATCTGCAAGCGATTCTCGGAGAAGGCACTGGTATCTGCTGGTGAACGGGCTATTGCCATGTACATTCTTCTATGTTTAAATATGTCGAACCATGCGCTCAGTCGTGTTCGAACCCGAGAGCGCCTTCACCTCCAACGTCCGCGGCACCAGGCCCCCGCGGAACGAACCGGGGTTCGAACGTTGCAGATCATCGTCCAGCAAGATCGTTGGGAGCAAAGTGAAAACGTTTACTAGATTCTGGGCTGTGACGGCCGCGCTCGCGGTGGCAGCCGCGACCGCGTGGGTCGTCGCGCCCCTCGCACAAGCACAGCAGTCCCGGTACGAGGCGGAGGCCTCCCCCGCCGTCTGCCACGGCGCGACCGCATCGAACCACTCCGGCTACTCCGCAGACGGCTTCTGCGACACTCCGAACGAGGTCGGTGCCGCGGTCGAGTTCACCGTGGAGTCGCCGGACTCCGGCACCGCCACGCTGGGATTCCGGTACGCCAACGCCGACGGCGACAACCGGCCGGCGAACGTCGAGGTCAACGGCGCGCAGGCGCGCTCCGCCCTCGCCTTCCCGAGCACCGGCGCGTGGAACCGCTGGGAGACCGTGACCGTGACGGTCCCGGTGCGGCAGGGCGACAACACCGTCCGCCTCGCGGCGACCACCGGGGACGGCCTCGCGAACATCGACGCCCTCGACATCGAGATGGGCGGCTCGCCGCAGCAGGGCGTCCGGCCGATGGAAGACCTCGGCCGCGGCGTCGTCGCCGTGCGCTCCAGCGGCAGCGAGGTCCTTGTCAGCTGGCGGCTGCTCGGACTCGACCCCGAAGGCATCGGCTTCAACGTCCACCGCTCCACCGGCGGCGGCTCGTGGGAGCGGATCAACGGCGGCGTCGTGACCGGGGCGACCAACTTCGTCGACGGCGGCGCCGACCTCTCGAAGTCCAACAGCTACCGGGTCGTGCCGGTGGTCGACGGCCGCGAGCAGGCGCCGAGCGGCGAGTTCACACTACGTGCGAACCAC
Source organism: Glycomyces tarimensis (assembly GCF_054776215.1). Classification (NCBI taxonomy): domain Bacteria; kingdom Bacillati; phylum Actinomycetota; class Actinomycetes; order Glycomycetales; family Glycomycetaceae; genus Glycomyces; species Glycomyces tarimensis. The sequence continues at coordinate 37,487 of NZ_BAAHCB010000013.1, read as the reverse complement.
GCCGAGGAACCGGTGGTCCGAGTGCCGCTGCGCGACGGCGGCGCGGTCAAGTTCGTCTGGGTCGGCGACCTCGACGGCGACGGCGAGTACGACTACGTCATCGACCGCCAGACCTCCCCGCAGAGCATCGAGGCCTACACGAGCGACGGCCGCTTCCTCTGGGAGGTCGACATGGGGCCGAACAGCACGAACCAGAACAACATCGAGGGCGGATCGTCCACGATCGACGTCGGCCACAACGACGGCGTCACCGTCTACGACTTCGACAGCGACGGCCGCGCTGAGGTGGCGGTTCGCATCGCGGACGGCGTCACGTTCGGCGATGGCCAGAGCTTCCAGCACGACAACGACACCGAGCAGTTCATCGCCATCCTCGACGGGCGGACCGGCGCGCTCAGGGACGCGGCGCGGGTGCCGACCGACTACCTCTCCGACGGGCCGATGTACGCCCGGTTCGGAGTCGGCTACCTCGACGGCGTCACCCCGAGCCTGGTCGCCTACATGAAGAACCGGATCGGCGACGGCGGGTTCAACCTCATGATGACCGCCTGGAACTTCGACGGCGGCGAGGTCTCGATGCAGTGGAAGTGGCTGCGCGGCGATCAGAACACCCCCGACGGGCACAACACCCGGGTGATCGACGTCGACGGCGACGGCAAGGACGAGGTCGTGGAGATCGGATTCGTCCTCAACGGCGACGGCACGCTGCGCTACTCGCTCGGCGACCAGGGCATCATCCACGGCGACCGCTTCCACATCGCCGACATGGACCCGGACCGGCCGGGACTGGAAGGCTACGGAGTCCAGCAGAACCACCCCGGCGGGCTGCGCGAGTACTACTACGACGCCGCCACCGGCCGGATGATCTGGCAGCATGTGCTCGGCGGCACCAGCGATGTCGGCCGCGGCATGGCCGGCGACATCGACCCCCGCCATCCCGGCATGGAGGTCTGGTCGTTCGACGGACTCTACAACGCGCCCGCGAACACGCTCACCGAGCCGAACGCCGGGCTCCAGCCCTGGCCGCAGCTCGGCCTGTGGTGGGACGGCGACATCACCATGGAGCTGCTCAACAGCGGCAAGATCGAGAAGTGGGACCCGGCCAACCCGACCCCGACCAACAGCGTGCCGCGGCTCGAGAGCACTTGGAACTACGGCGCGGTGACCGCCGCCCAGGGCGGCCCCACCCTCGTCGGCGACCTGTTCGGCGACTGGCGCGAGGAGGCCGTCTACACCAACGCGGACTTCAACGAGCTGATCGTCTTCACCACCGACCGGCCGAGCGAGATCGGGCTGTACACCCTGGCGCACAACCCCGCCTACCGGAACGCCATGACGTTCAAGGGGTACATGCAGTCGCACCACGTCGACTACTTCCTCGGCGCGGGCATGGACACGCCCTCCAGGCCGGACATCGCCTACTGACCGGCCCCGCCGAAGCGACACGAGGCCGTGGAAGCACCGCCGAACACGAAGGCCCCGCCCGCCGGCCGCACGCCGGCGGGCGGGGCCGCGCGGCCTCCCGCGAGTTGCCGCCCGGGCTCGGCATTGATAACGTGTGCCATTGTGACTTCTCCACTTAAAACGTTTAAACCCCTCGAACAGACCCACGCCGGGTGGAGCGACGCCGCCGTGGCGTTCGCGCGCCCCGCCGCCGAACTGGCGGCCGAAGGCCCGGCGGCGATGCCGGTGACCATGTCGAACCACTCGCACGCCGAGAACTGGTTCGAGCTGCTCACCCGCCCGCTGTGGGGCCTGGCCGCCGCCGCTCGCACCGTGCCGGGCGACCTCTGGGCCACGCTGGCCGAGACGATCGCCCGGGCGGTGGACCCCGACGACGCCTGGTACGTCGGCGACCACACCCACGCCAACCAGCGCTGCGTGGAAGCCGCCGCCCTCGGCTGGGCCTTGGCGACGGCCCCCGAAAAGCTCTGGAGCCCCCTGGACCCGAAGGCCCGGGACCACCTCGTCGCCTGGCTCCGCGCCGCCTACGCCACGGGCGTGGTCGACAACAACTGGCACTACTTCCCGGTGTTCGTCGGCCACGGCCTCGACCGGATCGGCGTCGACCGCGACCGGTCGGTCGCCGAAGCGCACCTGGAGCGCATCGGCGATCTCCTGCTCGATGGAAGCGTTTTCGAGGACGGTCCGGGCGGTCGCGTCGATTACTACAACCCCTTCGCCTTCCACACCTACGCGCTCCTGCACTACAAGCTGGGCGGCGACGACCGGTATGTGCGGCCGGCCGCCGCGTTCTCCCGCCGGTTCCGCTCCTGGTTCGCCGCCGACGGCGCCGCCGTCCCCTACGGCCGCAGCATGGGTTACCGCTTCGCGCAGGGATCGCTGTGGGGCGCGCTGGCCGCCGCCGACGTCGAGGCCGTGCCGTGGGGCGAGGCCGCCGGCTTCGCGCGCCGCCACCTCGAGTGGTGGTGGGACAAGCCGATCCTCGATCCCGAGGGCCGCCTGACCATCGGCTACGGCTATCCGAACAACTCGCTGGTGGAGCAGTATCTCACGGCGGGATCGCCCTGGTGGGCCATGAAGGTCTTCGTCGGTCTGCTGGCCGAACCCGAACATCCCTTCTGGACGGACGACGCCACCGTCCCGGGCCCCGGCATCGAATCGCACCCGGCCGCGCGAGCGGTCCATGTCCGCGACCGCGGCGGACACGTGACCAGGCTGAACGGGCAGGCGTGGCGCGCGAAGATGCGCGGTGGCCGGCACACCTACGGCAAGTTCGCCTATTCGAGCCTCGCCGGGTTCGCGCACGCGGCCGACGGAGCCGGTCTGGCATCGGCGGGACTGGACGGCACGTTGGCGCTCTCGGAGGACGGCCTCCACTGGCGGAGTCGAGAGGAGTCCGAGGACGGTTCGATCGATGAGAACGGCGTGCTCACCGTGGCGTGGCGGCCATGGGACGACGTCGCCGTCACGACCTCTTTGGAGGCCACGGTCGACGGCTGGCACACCCGCGTCCATGTGATCGAGACCGATCGGCGGCTCCACACCGGCGAGGGCGGCTGGTGCGTTCCCGGTTCGGGATCGAGCGGTGACGTCGGCGAGTCAAGGGCGCAGGTGAGCAGCCGGGGACTGCGCAGCGTCATCATCGACGGCGCCGGGACGCGGACGGCGGAACTGATCTCGCCGATGCCCGGGACGCACCTGTACTGGCCCGATACGGTGCTCCCGGTCCTGCGGGGCGTCATCGAACCGGGCCGCCATGTCCTTGAATCACAGATATATATCGGCAACGAGTCATAAGCCACAGGGGCGTCCGACCCGGAACCGAAGCGGCTCAAAAGGAAACAGGGTCGCCTGGCGCGCGTCCGCGACGGGTCCTGGAAACGTTGCGGAACGGCGCTTGACAGCGTTGGAAAGCGCGTTCTATGGTATCGAAATCGATTGTTAAAACGATTTAAACACCCCGATGTACGAGTCGCCCGCCCGAGCAGATCCCCGGGCCGGCGGCTGAGAAGACCGAGTTCGACCGCCAAGGCGGCAAGCCGCCGGACGGGGTGCCTGATCCGCCCGACCGACACCTCCTCCGAACCGCGGCGTCGCCGGACGCGAGCCGCCATTCCTCGGCCGAGGCCGAGGGTCAAACCGCATAGATCCGAAGGCCCGCGCGAGCGGGACCCCTCACACAAAGGAGTGCGTCAACGATGATCCGCTACCCCATGCGCCGCCGGAGCCTGCTCACCGGCGCGGCCGCCGCCGCGACGCTCGGGGCCACCGCCGCCTGCGGCGACGACGGCCCGGCCGGCACCGCCGACGACCCGGTCACCATCACTTTCGAATGGTGGGGCGACGAGGTCCGCGCCGAACTCACCCAGCAGGCGATCGATCTGTTCGAGCAGCAGAACGAGGGCATCAAGGTCCAGCCCAACTTCTACGACTACGCCTCGCTGTGGGAGAGCCTGACCGGCCGCATGGCCTCGCGAGACCTCCCCGACGTCTTCCAGATGGACTACCCGCGCCTGCGCCAGTTCGCGGAGAACGGGATGCTGCTGCCCCTGGACGATCTGCTCGACACGTCCGCCTTCCGCGACCAGGCACTGCTCGATCCCGGCCGGTTGAACGACGAACTCCTCGCCGTCCCGGTGGCCGCCAACACCGCCGGCCTGATCTATCGAGCCGACTGGTGGGAGGACAACGGCATCCCGGCGCCCGAGGTGGGCCACAGCTGGCAGGACTACATGGACACCATCGCCACCCTCAAGCCCGCGCTCGGCGAGAACGCCTGGGCGGCGGAGGACTGGGCCCGCTCGTACCTGTACATGGAGATGTGGCTGCACCAGCAGGGGCACACCTTCTACTCCGAAGACCTCGCCGGACTCGGGTTCACCAAGGACCAGTTGATCGAGTACTGGAGCATGCCCGCCGACCTCATCGCGGACGACTGCATCCCCACGGCCGCCAAGATGGCCGAGTTCACCGACGGCATGGCCGAGGGCGCGATCGGCTCGATGCTGCGGTGGGACAGCGCGCTGTCCGGCTTCGCCCCGGCCGTGGAGGACATCGGCGGGGAACTGCGGCTCGCACCCCCGCCCTCCATCTCGCCCGACAATCTCGGCATCTACCTCAAGCCGTCGATGCAGCTGGTCATCGGGGCCAACTCGGAGCATCCCGAAGCGGCCGCCAAGTTCGTCGACTTCTTCCTGAACGATCCGGAGGGCGTGGCCGTCCTCGGCACCAACCGCGGCATCCCGTCCACCAAGGCCGGATTGGAGCACGTCGAGCTCGACGCGTACGCCCAGGCGATCCTCGATTACGAGGAGAGCGTCAAGGACCACATCAGCCCGGCGCCGCCGGTGCCGCCCGCCGCCGCCGGCGGGGTCGAGGCCAAATACATGGAGCTCTACGAGCAGGTCCAGTACGGCGAGATGGACTACGCCGAGGCCGCCGATCTGTTCTTCACCGAGGCCGAGACGCTGTTCGCCGCAGAGCAGTGACGACGACAAGGATGCATGCAGTGTCAGCTTCTCCTTCCACCGCCGCGCCGCCTGCGGCGGGCGAGGCCGGAGCACCGCCGACACGCGGGAGTCGGGGAGCGGCCAAGCGCCGCGCCCCGGCCTCCCGCGCGGGTGAGCGGCTCGCCGGCTATACGTTCATGCTCCCGTGGATCATCGGTTCGCTGGTGTTCACCATCGGGCCGATGCTCTGGTCGCTGTACCTGTCCTTCACCGACTACCACCTGCTCAGGGGCGGTGGCTGGATAGGCCTGGACAACTACACCGCGATGTTCGACGATCCGATGTTCGGCCGGGCGGTCAAGGTCACGCTGCTGTACGTGGTGCTGGCCGTGCCGATCAAACTGATCGCCTCCTTGGCCGTGGCGATGCTGCTGACGCAGCGGCGTCGCGGCATCGGGTTCTACCGGGCGTCGTTCTACATGCCGTCGCTGATCGCGATGAGCGTCGGTATCGCGATCGTGTGGAAGGCGCTGTTCGCCTCCAACGGCCCGCAGGACCGGTTCATGAGCCTGTTCGGCTGGGAAGGCGGGGGCTTCGTCGGGAACCCCTCGGTGTCGATACTGATGCTGGTGCTGCTGAGCGTGTGGACGTTCGGCGCGCCGATGGTGATCTTCATGGCCGGCCTGATGCAGGTGCCCGGGGAGCTGTACGAGGCCGCCGAAGTCGACGGGGCGGGGAAGTGGCACCGGTTCGTGCACATCACCATCCCGATGCTCTCGCCGGTGATCTTCTTCAACGTGCTGATGGAAACGGTGGGGGCCTTCCAACTGTTCGGACCGGCCTACATCATCGGCGGCGAGGCCGGCGGGCCGGCGTGGTCGACGCTGTTCTACACCGTCCGCATCTATTCGCTGGCGTTCATCGACCTGCGCATGGGCTACGCCTCGGCGTGGGCCTGGATGCTCGTCCTCGCGGTCGGCGTGGTCACGTTGATCATGTTCCGGGCGGCCAAGAACCTCGTCTACTACGCGGGGGACGACAACCGATGACCCACGTCTTGAAGCGCCCGTCCGTCCCCGATCCCGATCTGTCCACGAGGGCGTCGCGCGTTGGGCGCGCCGAGCCGGCGCGCGGCGCTCGCCCGTCACCGAACCGGAGCGTCCGCTGATGAGTACCGTGAAAACCGCCGCGGGCCGGATCGTCGAGCGCCGCCGGCGCCCGGCCGGCGCTCGCGTGAAGTCGGCCGTTTGGCACGCCTCGCTGCTGCTCGTCCTGGCCGTGGTCCTGTACCCGGTGCTCTGGGTGGTGACCGCGTCGGTGAAGGACAACGCGGACATCATCACCGACGTCTCCCTGATCCCGTCATCGGCGACGTGGGACCATTTCGCGTCCGCGTTCGACGGGCTGGCGGGGGTGCCGCTGTGGCGGTTCTTCTGGAACTCCACCCTCATCGCGGGGCTGTCGGTGCTCGGGATCGTGCTGTCGTGCTCGATCACCGCCTACGCCCTGGGGCGGCTGCTGTTCCCCGGCCGCAGGGCGATGTTCGGCGTCGTGATCGGGACGCTGCTGCTGCCCGGCCAGGTCATGCTCATCCCGCAGTACCTGATCTTCTCCGAACTCGACGTGGTCAATACGATCTTCCCGCTGGTGGTCGCCAAGTTCCTGGCCTTGGACGCGTTCTTCGTGTTCATGTACGTCCAGTTCCTGCGCGGCATCCCCCGAGAGCTCGATCAGGCGGCGAAGATCGACGGGGCGGGGCACTTCCGGGTGTTCTTCTCGATCATCCTGCCGCTGCTGCGCCCGGCGATCGTGACCTCTTCGATCTTCACGTTCATCTGGTCGTGGAACGACTTCATGGGTCCGCTGATCTACCTGCACGAGATCGAGAAGTTCCCGCTGCCGCGCCTGCTCCAGTCGTACGAGAACACCGAGGCGGTCTCGAACTACGGCGGCATGATGGCGATGACGCTCCTGTCGCTGATCCCGGTGGTGCTGTTCTTCCTGATCTTCCAGAAGTTCCTCATCAAGGGCATCGCGACGTCGGGTGTCAAGGGGTAGACGACGAGCGCTCCAGGCGGCGGGAGAACCGTTCCGGCGACCGGGGCGCTCACGCGCGTGCTCCCGACCTCGCCCCACGCTCGACGGTCCTTCGTCGACGGGTAATCTCTGTTTCTGTAACCGTTATAGTGGCGTTTTAACCAAGGGTGGGTGCTGTGGCGCGGAAACCGGGCGAGTCCGCGAGCGGGACGCGCCATACCACCATCCGCGAGGTCGCCAAGCGGGCAGGGGTCTCCGTCGCCACCGTCTCCCGCATCCTGTCCGGCACCTATCCCGCCTCCCCGGCCACGCGCAGCCGCGTCATGAAGGCCGTGGAGGAGCTGGACTACGTCGCCAACGTCCACGCGCGGGCGCTCGTCGGCAACACTCGCAAGAGCATCGCCATCATCGTCAACTCGGTGATCTCACCCCACTACGCCCACGTGGCGCAGGGCGTCCAGACCCAGACCGCCGCCGATAACCGGCTATGCCAGATCGGCACGACGGGCGGGGACGCCGAGCGGGAGCTGGAGATGGTGCAGTTCATGCGCGAGCAGCACCCGGAAGCGGTCATCCTGGTCGGCAACGTGGCGGCCGACGAGGCCTACAAATCACGGATGAGCCGGTACGCGCACGCGCTGGCGGCCATCGGTTCGCGGCTGGTGCTGTGCGGCCGGCCGCCGCTGGGGCCCGACGTGCCGGCGGTGGTGGTGGAGTGCGACTACACCGGCGGTTCGTTCGCCGCCACCAGCCACCTGCTCTCCGCGGGCCACCGGCGGATTCTGTTCCTCGGACGCCGACCGGGCTACACCACCGCCGAGGCCAGGATCACCGGCTACCGCAACGCCTTGAGCGCGCACGGCGTGGAGCACGACCCGGGCCTGGAGGTCGACGGCACCTTCGAGCGGCACGAGGGCTACCGGATGATGCGTGAACGGCTCGCGTCCGGAGCGCCCGACTTCACCGCCCTGTTCGCGTGCAACGACCAGATCGCCGCCGGTGCCCGCCAAGCACTGCTCGAACACGGGCTGCGTGTCCCCGACGACATCTCGATGGTGGGCTTCGACGACCTGCCTCCGGCGATGGACATCGATCTGACCACCGTCTACCAGCCGCACGAGGAGCTCGGGCGCACCGCCGTGCGGCTCGCTCTCGAACACGCGAAGCACGGCGGCCCGCCGCCGCACACCGTCCTCGGCACCCACCTGGTGGTCCGCGGTTCGGTGCGGCCCATCGTGTCCCAGTAGCCCAAGCCGGGGCGGGCGGGCCTGTCGGTTCGCCCGCCCCGGAAGTTCGATCGCTTCGGCCGCCTACTCGCCGCCGCGTTGGTGCCCGAGGTCGTCGAGGGTCTCCTGGCCCTGGTCCTTCGCGTTGTCGAAGGTCTCCCGGCCCTGGTCCGTGGCGTTCTCGGCGGCTTCGGTCGCCTGATCGCCGATATTCGCCTCCTTGGCCTGATCGAGCAGCCCTTCGGCCTTCGCCTTCGCCTCCTCGGCGACACCGGAGAACCGGTCCTTCAACTCATTGAACTTGTCTGCCAAGCCCATGGCGTACCCCTTCTCGGATTGGTATGTCCAACTATAGGGGTTCGCGCCGGTCATGGGGATTCGCGAACACTGAGCAACATTGTCGGTGGATCGTCCCGTCTCGTGCGCTCCGGATCGGATCTGCGGGATCGCTTTTTAGATCCATTAGACGAAGGGCCTTCACAAAGCGAGTTCGATATGGAAATATCGAAGTTAATCGATGTCAAGCTCCCATGCGTGCACAGCTGCACGAGATTGGTCAACGCCATGGGCACCACTCGCCGCCGCAAGCCACCGCAACCGCGTCCCCTCCGCCGCCTCCTGGTCAGCGTCCTGAGCGTCCTCGTGCTCATCCCCGTCGTCGTCCTGGCCGGCGCGTCGCCGGCCAGCGCGGACACCAGTCGGTTCAGGGGCGTGAACTGGGCCGTGAACGGCGACAACTTCGTCGAAGGCCTCCTCGTCCTCGACGGGCTCAGCCAGAGCGACGGCTACGCGACCGTCCGCGCCAAGGCCGACGACGTCTACGCCGGATTCGAGGACCACCTCGACGCCAACACCGTCCGGCTGCCCATCAACACCCACACGGTCGGCTCGTCGTGGTGGAACGCCTACCGCGGCACCATCGACGCCGCGACCGCCCGCGGCTTCAAAGTCATCCTCGCCTACTGGGAGGACGGCGCCGCCTCCGGCGGACGCGTCACGAACGTGGGCGCCTTCAACTCGATGTGGGACACCGTGGTCGCCCAGTACGGCTCCAACGGTCTGGTCCACTTCGAGCCGATGAACGAGCCCCACGGCTACGGCACCACCGAGTGGACGGATCTCGCGGCCGACTGGGTCGATGCGCACTCCTGGGTGCCGCGCGGCCGAATCCTCATCGGCGGCACCGGCTACAGCCAGGATGTCAGGCCGGTCTGCGCCGACGCCCGCCTCGACGGGACTCTGTTGTCCTATCACCACTACGCCTTCTTCTACGGCGAGAAGGACTACGCCGGCTGGGTCCAGAGCTTCCGGGAGCGTCTGGGGGAGTGCGCCTCCCGTGCGGTGGTGACCGAGTTCGGCGCCCAGATGGACTTCGGCCTCGACTACCACGACGCCGGCAGCGCCGACAACTTCGTCCGGTACTTCCGCGCGGTCACCGAATCCATGCGGGACCTCGACATGGGAGGCACCTACTGGCCCGCGCTCGGCGGCAAGATCAGCGAATACGGCTATGACCGGTATTCGATGTTCTCGCTCCAGGGCAGCGGCACCGATCTGTCGTTGAGCGTCCGCAACAGCACCGGCCTCGACCGCCTCCTCTACGGATGGGGCGACGACGTGGGCACCGGCGGCCAGGTCTCCGACATCGTGAGCCGGCACTCCGGCAAGTGCGTCGACGTGGTGAGCGCTTCGACCGACGACGGAGCCGAGATCATTCAGTGGGACTGCCACGGCGGACTCAACCAGCAGTGGCGGCTTCGGGACGTCGGCGGCGGCTACCACGAGATCGTCTCACAGGCGTCCGGGAAGTGCCTCGACATCGACGCCGCCTCGACGGCCGATAACGCCAGGGTCATCCAGTGGTCGTGCAACGGCGGGACCAACCAGCAGTGGGAACTGCGCGACACCGGCGGATACACCGAGATCGTCGCACGCCACTCGGGGAAGTGCCTTGACGTCATCGACTCCTCGACCGCGAACGGCACCCGGCTGCAGCAGTACGACTGCGACGGCGGCGCCGACCAGCAATGGATCCTGTAATTCCGGGACAGTGTCCTCAAGTGAGGCGTTCGGCCCGCAGGACGGTGTCGTGGGCGTGCTCCGTGCCCGGCGGTGGCGGAGCGGTTCGCGGGCGCGTCTGGTCGACGTGGACGATCCAGCCGTCATCGAGGAGTCCAGCGATGTCGCTCGGGCGGTAGTAGTCGTCCGGCCGGTAACGGGCGCGGCTTTCGGCGGACATGTCGGCGGGGTCGTGGCCCGCGTACAACAGGGTGCCGCCGGGCGCGACGGCGTCCAGCAGGCCACGGAGCGCGGCATGGTCGGGCTGCGTCGGCAGCGGGAAGTACTGGGCGGTGACGAGGTCGAACGCGCCGGCCGGGGGAGGGGTCGCCGTCAGGTCGGCGCGTGTCCAAGTCACGCGATCGGCGACGTCCGCGCCGGCGGCGGCACCACGGCGCAGCGCGATCCGGGAGATGTCGACGGCGGTGACGCGCCAGCCGCGCCGCGCCAGCCAGAGCGCGTCCCCGCCTTCACCGCATCCGACGTCGAGCGCACGCCCCGGTGGCATGCCGGCGATCTCGGTGACGAGCACCCCGTTGGGTTCGCCGCTGAAAAGCCGGTCACGGCCGGCGTACTTCTCGTCCCAGTACTGTGCGTCCATCGGTCCTCTCTCCGTCGTCATGGCCTGGGCGCGGCCCCCCCGGACCCCGCCGCCACCAGCCTGCGCGCGCAACGGGCTCGACGGCAAACTTCTTGCTGAAACCGCAAACAGGAGCGCCTCCCGAGGAGTGCGGCAGGCGGTCACCGCGCGTCGCACCATGCGCAGCGGCGGGCCCTTCATCGGCTACGGTGGTGACGAATCCCGACGAATGGAGCACCGCTCATGGCACGACGCGCGCTCGCCGCTCTCGTTCTCGCGCTCGGCGCCGCCGTCGCGCTCACCGCGTGCGGCGAGGACGAGCTGCCCACCGATGTGCCTTCGGTGCCCGACTTCGAGGAGTCCCTGGAGGAGCTCGCGCCCGAGCTCCCCACCGACTTCCCCTCCGACATCGCGGAGATCGCACCCGACATCGATCCGACCGAGGTCCTCCGGAACGCCGACGAGATCTGCCGGAAGATCGAAGAGGGCCAGGAGGCCGAGGAGCTCGCCCGTGACGCCGCGGAACTCTTCGGGGTCGAGGAATCCGAGGGCGCCCGGCTGGTCGACGCCATCGAGCCCAACTGCGACGCCGTGTAGACCAATTGCGGACGGGCCCGGCCGAGCCGTCGTGTTCACCGTTCGTTGGGCCATTGTTCAAGGCGCCGGCTTGCCGATTGCTTCGATCTTGGTCAAACTAGACGCATGTCGAAGCAAGCCCTTCCCCTCGCGCGGGCCGCCGACTTGGACGACTGCCGCACCTCGCTGGTCGCCGAGCCGCTCAGCGCCTCCCAGGCCGATCGGCTGGCGCCGTCCTACAAGGCGCTCGGGGACCCCGTGCGCCTGCGGCTGCTCTCGCTGATCGCTTCTCACGAGGGTGGGCAGGCCTGCGTCTGCGACCTCACCGGCTCGTTCGACGTCAGCGCCCCGACCATCTCGCACCATCTCAAGGTGCTCAAGGAGATCGGCCTGGTCACCTCCGAGCGCCGCGGCACCTGGGTGTACTACCGAGCGCGCCCCGAAGCCCTCGCACTGCTCTCGACGGTGCTGTCCGTCCCCGAGGAGGCCGGCGTATGACCGCCGGGACCGACACCACGATCACCGAGGTGGCGGTGCACGGCAGGCTCTCCACGCTCGACAAGTACCTGCCCGTGTGGATCGGCGCGGCCATGCTCGCCGGCATCGCGCTCGGCCAGTGGGCTCCCAGCGTCGGCAACGCGCTGAACGCCGTCCAGATCGGCGGTGTCTCGCTCCCGATCGCGGCCGGCCTGCTGCTCATGATGTACCCGGTCCTGGCCAAGGTCCGCTACGACAAGCTCGACACCGTCACCGCCGACAAACGCCTGCTCGCTTCCTCGCTGCTGCTGAACTGGCTCATCGGACCGGCGCTGATGTTCGCGCTCGCCTGGCTCCTCCTGCCCGATCTCCCGGAGTTCCGCACCGGCCTGATCATCGTCGGGCTCGCCCGCTGCATCGCCATGGTCATCATCTGGAACGACCTCGCCTGCGGCGATCGGGAGGCCGCCGCCGTGCTCGTGGCCCTCAACTCGGTCTTCCAGGTCATCGCCTTCGGCGCCCTCGGCTGGCTCTACCTCGACGCCCTCCCGCGCTGGCTCGGCCTCGACGCCACCGGCCTGGACGTCTCCGGCTGGGAGATCGCGCTCAATGTCGCGGTCTTCCTCGGCATCCCGCTCGCGGCCGGATACGCCGGCCGCCGCATCGGCGAGCACCGCAAGGGCCGCGGCTGGTACGAGGAGCGGTTCCTGCCGAAGATCGGCCCGTTCGCGCTCTACGGGCTGCTGTTCACCATCGTCGTGCTCTTCGCCCTCCAGGGTGAGGCGATCGTCGCCCAGCCGCTCGACGTCGTCCGCATCGCGCTGCCGCTGCTGGCGTACTTCGCGATCATGTGGGCCGGGTCCTTCGCCCTCGGCAAGGGCATAGGCCTGGGCTATGAGCGGACGACCACGCTCGCGTTCACCGCCGCCGGGAACAACTTCGAGCTGGCCATCGCCGTCGCGATCGCCACCTTCGGCGCCGCTTCGGGACAGGCCCTCGCCGGGGTCGTCGGCCCGCTCATCGAAGTCCCGGTCCTGGTGGGCCTGGTGTACGTCAGCCTGTGGGCCCGCCGCTTCTTCCGCCGAACGGCGATGCCGACCACATCACCGCGATGACCACTCGAGCAAAGGAATCGAACCTCATGTCCGCGAAGCCTTCCGTCCTGTTCGTGTGCGTCCACAACGCCGGACGCTCCCAGATGGCCGCCGGGTGGCTCGCCCACCTCGCCGGCGACCGCGTCGAGGTGCGCTCCGCCGGGTCCGCGCCCGCCGACCAAGTCAACCCCGCCGCGGTCGAAGCGATGAAGGAAGTCGGCATCGACATCGCCTCGGCGACGCCGAAGATCCTGACCCGCGACGCCGTCGAGGCCTCGGACGTGTGCGTCACCATGGGCTGCGGCGACGCCTGCCCCGTCTTCCCGGGGAAGCGCTACCTCGATTGGAAGCTCGACGATCCGGCGGGTCAGGGCATCGAGTCGGTCCGGGTCATCCGCGACAGCATCAAGGCCCGCGTCGAGGGTCTGCTCGCCGAGCTCCTGCCCGAAGGCGGGACGAAGGCCTGAACTCCCGAGGGCCTCGCGGGATTCACGCCCCGCGCGTGCGCTCGTAGGTCAGATCGAAGTCCTTCCTCCAGGTCCGGCCTTGGTCGTCTGAGGCCTCCCACCGGCCGCTGATCCGGTCGGGCTCGACGTCGGCGACGAAGCGCTGGTGGAAGTCCGGGTCTTCGCGGGTGAGCGTCCAACGCGAGCCGTCGAAGGTCATCGCGAAGACGCGGCAGACTCCACGGTCGTCGTGGTAGAGCGCCGTGTAGGCGTCGCGCGCGTCGCTGCGTCCGATGGCGAGGGTCATCTCGCCGTCCAGGTCCATGCGGTGCAGCTGGAAGGCGTCGCCGAGCCACTCGATCGTGGCCGAGCCGTAGACTTCGGTTCCGGCCGGTTCCAGGAACCAGGCGTCCGACAGCGTCAGCTTCCACGTGCCCACGAGCCCGTCGAGCAGTTCGAGTTCCCGGTTCCGCATCGTTGCCTCCTCGCTCTCGCGTTCGCCCGGCGCCCTCGCCCGTGCCGAGTCGATTGCCAGCGTACTGCCCTGCTGCCGAGCCGCCGATACAGGGCTGAACGCGTCCCGGGCGACACGCTCGCAGGCTTCTGATATCGTTCTTGTAATCGTTCTTAAGAACGTTCTCAACGTAGATTTCGCAGGGATGACGGATGGCTGAGACGAAGAAGTCGAATCTTGCGCTGGTCGCCGCGCGCGCCGGTGTCTCCGTGGCGTCGGTGTCGCGCGTCCTGAACGGCGGCCCCGCGTCCGAGCAGTTGACCCGGCGCGTGCGAGAGGCGGCGAAGGAACTCGGCTACGTGCCGGACGCGAGCGCCCGCACGCTGCGCACCGGTCGCACCGACCAGATCGCCCTCGCCGTCGCCGACGTCGGGAACCCGGTCTACGTGCAGATGATGCGCACCGTGACCCGGATCGTCGCCAAGGCGGGCTACCGCCTGGTCGTCTCGTCCACCGGCGCCGATCCGCAGGCGCAGATCGACCTGCTCACGAGCCTCAACCGCGGCTACGCCGACGGCCTGCTGCTGAGCCCGCTGCGCATCACGCCCGAGCTCATCGACGCCATGCGAACGAGCCGCCTGCCGATCGTCGTCATCGGCTCCCTCCCGCCCGACGTCGAGCTCGACAACGTGCGCGCCGACTCGGCGACCGGCATCGGCCTCGCCGTCGAACACCTCGTCTCCCAGGGGCGACGCCGCATCGCGCTCGTCAACGGCCCGGTCGACACCGTGCCCGGCGCGGCGCGACTGGCCGGATACCTCGACGCGATCGACCGTTTCGACCTGCCGGCCAACCCGGAACTCCAGGTGACCGCCTCCGGCTTCACCTACCGGCCGGGCCGCAGGGCCACCGCGAGCCTGCTCTCCCAGGCCAGCCCCGACGCGATCGTCTGCGCCAACGACCTGCTCGCCGTCGGCGCGCTCAAAGCACTCGCGGCCGGCGGCGTTCGCGTCCCCGACGACGTCGCCGTCGTCGGCATGGACGACACCGACGCGGCCGAACTCGCCACACCCTCGCTCACCAGCGTCGACCTCGGCTCGGCCAAGCGCGCCAAGGCCGCCGCCAAACTGCTCATCCGCCGGATCGAGGATCCGAACGCGCCGGCCCGCCAACTCGTCATCGCGCCCTCGTTGTCCGTGCGCGAATCCACCGGACCGGTGGCCGACACGGCGGCGACCGACTCATGACGACGATCCCGCAACCGCTCGACCAGGTGCCGGCGGCTCCCCGCAGGCCCCGCCGCCGCAAACCCCGCGGCGGGCTCGGCGGCAACGGCCGCGACGCGTGGCCGCTCGTGCTCCCCGCGCTCCTGCCGGTGATGCTCTTCAGCGTCTATCCGCTGGTGTACGGCGTGCTCCTCGGCTTCACCGACGCCCAGGCCGGTCTGAACGTCGAGACCCACTTCAACGGCATCGACAACTACGTCGAACTCGCCGGCAACGGACTGTTCTGGAGCTCGTTCAAGATCGGCCTGATCTGGGCGTTCAGCGTCACGATCCTCCAGTTCCTCGCCTCCCTCGGCCTGGCGCTCCTGCTCAACCTCGACCTGCGCCTGCGCTGGCTCGCCCGCACCCTGGCGCTCATACCGTGGGCGATGCCCCCCGTGATCATCGCGATCATGTGGCAGCTCATGCTCAACCCCACCTACGGCCCGCTCAACCGGAGCCTCGACGCGGTCGGCCTGCCCAGCGACGTCAACTGGCTCGGCGAGGCCTCGATCGCGCTGCCGGTCGTCATCGTCGTCGGCGTCTGGGCCGGCATGCCCCAGACCACCGTCACCCTCCTCGCCGGACTCCAGGCCGTCCCCGCGGAGCTGCACGAGGCCGCGGCGATCGACGGCGCGAGCACCTGGCGCCGCTTCCGGCACGTCACGCTGCCGGCGCTGCGTCCGATCATCGTCGCGATCACCACGCTCGACCTGATCTGGAACTTCAACTCCTTCGCGCTCGTGTTCGTGCTCACCGCCGGCGGACCGGGCGGCACCACGATGCTGCCGAGCCTGTTCGCCTACAACGAGGCGTTCCGCTACGGAAACTTCGGTTACGCGGCCGCCATGGGCAACGTCATGGTCATCTTGATCGGCGCGTTCCTGATCCTCTACCTGCGTGGCCAGATGAGGAGGCGGCTCCAATGACGACACTGACCAGCACCGCGACGGCCGGCCGGAGCGCGTTCGCCCGCCCGCTCCAGTACCTGGCACTGCTGGGATACATGTGCTTCCTGGCGTTCCCGCTGCTGTTCCTGCTCAGCACCGCCTTCAAGACGCCGCGCGAGCTCCAGTCGCCGGACGCCGGACTGCTGCCCGAGACCCTGAACTGGCAGAACTTCACCCAGGCGATCGAGAAGGCGAACCTGTACACCGCGGCCGGCAACAGCCTGCTCGTCGCGATCACGACCACCGTGATCGTGACCCTCGTGGCCCTGCCCGCCGCCTACGCCCTCGTGCGCTTCCGCACCAGGCTCCGGGCACTGGCCACCGGCTGGATCCTGCTCAGCCAGGTCTTCCCGTTCATCCTCATCATCATCCCGCTGTTTCTGCTGCTCAAGAACATCGGACTGGTCAACACGCTGCTCGGCCTCGTGCTCGTGTACGCGACCTGGTCGCTGCCGTTCTCGCTGTGGATGCTCCAGGGCTACGTCGCCGCCATCCCCGTCGAGCTGGAAGAGGCCGGCGCGGTCGACGGGGCCGGCCGGATGACGACGCTCAGGAAGATCGTCCTGCCGCTGCTCGCGCCCGGCCTGGTGGCCACCAGCCTGTTCACCTTCATCAACTCCTGGAACGAGTTCTTCTTCGCGTTGGTCCTCATCCAAGACCCCGAGATGCAGACCCTGCCGCTCGCGCTGGCGAGATTCGTCGGCGCCGAAGGGCAGGTGCAGCTCGGCCAGCTCGCCGCGGCCGCGCTGCTCGCCTGCATCCCGAGCCTCCTCTTCTTCATGCTCATCCAGAAACGGCTCACCGCCGGACTCCTCAGCGGCGCGGTCAAGGGCTGACGACCCGGGACCTCGCCACAACCGATCCTCACTACGAAAGAGAGAAAGCAATGCGCACTCGCATCAGCGCCAACGGCGGCGCCGCGATCGCCGGCGTCGTCGCACTTCCCCTCGCTCTCACCGGATGCTCGGCGTTCGGCGTCGGCGGGGACGACGACGGCGACGGCGTCACCTTGACCTTCCAATCGCTGGCGTTCCAGGACACGACGATCGCCGCGACCGAGGACATCGTCGCCGCATGGAACGAGGAGCACCCGGATGTCCAGGTCGACCTCGTCCAAGGCAGCTGGGACAACGTCCACGACCAACTCGTGACCCAGTTCCAGGGCGGCACCGCCCCGGACGTCATCCACGACGAGTCCGCCGACATCATGGGCTTCGCGAACCAGGGCTACCTGGCCGACCTCGGCCCCCATCTCAGCGACGAGGTCACCGCCTCGGTCTCCGAGGAGGTCTGGCAGACCGTCACCACCGACGACGGCACGGTCGTCGCCGCGCCGACCCTGATCCAGTCCTACGTGGTCTTCGCGAACACCGACGCGTTCGCCGACGCCGGCGTCGACGTCCCCGCCGGGGAAACCCTCCCCTGGGACGACTTCCAGGCCCTGGCGAGCGAACTCACCGCCGACGGGACCTACGGCGTCGGCTGGGGCCTGCAGCAGCCGACCGCCACCGTCATGAACCTGGGCCTGGGCTTCGACGGCACCTTCTTCTCCGGCGACGGCGACTCGGTCGCCATCGAGGTCGGCGAGGACGAACTGGCCGTCCCCGAGCGCATCCACACCATGGCGTACGAGGACCGGTCGCTCGACCCGGTCACGCTCACGCAAAGCGGCTCGGACGTCATTCCGGGCTTCTTCGACGGCAGGTACGCCATGTACGTCGCGGGCAACTACGTCGCCCAGCAGATCGTCGAATCCGCGCCCGAGGACTTCAACTGGGCCGTCCTGCCGCCACTCGCCGGCTCCGCCGGGGCCGTCCAGGCCGGCAACCCGCAGACGATGTCCGTCGCCGCCGAGAGCAAGCACGTCGAAGAGGCCGCCGCGTTCATCGACTTCTTCATGCGGCCCGAGCACCAGGCCGCGCTCGCCCAGGGCGACTGGCTCATCCCGTCCTCGAACGAGGCCAGGGACCTCGTCGCCGAGAACACCGCCGGCGAGAACGGCTGGGACGCCATCCTCGCCTCCGGCGAAGGACTGTCCGCGGCCCCCTACCAGTCGGTCGTCGACTACCCGCAATGGAAGGACCAGTACGCCACGCCGGCCCTCCAGCAGTACTTCGCCGACGAGATCACCATCGACGAGCTCCGTCAGCGGCTCGTCGACGGCTGGTCCGAGCTGGGCTGACGAAGCCGACCGAAGACACCCCGCGTCCGCCGGGGCGGCGCCCCCCAGGCGCCCCCCGGCGGACGCCGAACGAAACGAAGCAAGGAGACACGATGGACACGCTGGTGACGAGGTCGACGGGCGCGCTCGCGGGAGCGGCGGTGGGCGACGCGCTCGGCGGAGCGGCCGAGGGGAACACACCCGAAGCGATCCAGCAGCGCTACGGCGGATTCATCGAGGGCATCGTGCCCCCGTTCCTCGAAGACTGGCGCAACGCCCGCCCGATCGCCCCGTACCACAAGGGCGACGGCCACATCACCGACGACACCCTCATGACCCAGGCGCTCGTCGACGTCTACGCCACCGTGCGCGACCACCTCGACGCCCACGCCATCGCCGAGCATCTCGTGCCGCTGCTCATCGGCGACAAGCGCTGGGTCCCCGAACTCGAATCCGAGGCGCTGCTGCTCCACCGCGTGTTCCTCGCCGAGAAATGGCTCGTCGCCAGGCTCCACTACGGACACGTCGACCCGCGCGAGGCGGGCGTGGGCAACATCGTCAACTGCGGCGCCACCATGTACGTCGCGCCGATCGGCATCGTCAACGCCAGCGACCCCGACGCGGCGTACGCGGAGGCCATCGACGTCGCCGGCGCCCACCAGTCCAGCTACGGGCGCGAGGCCGCCGGGGTCTTCGCCGCCGCCGTCGCCGAGGCGATGCGGCCCGGAGCCGACGTCGACTCGGTCGTCGAGACCGCCCTGCGGCTCGCGAAGGACGGCACCAAGGCCGCCATCGACGCCGTCGTCCAGACCGCCGCCGGCATCGACGACTGGCGGACCGGCCTGACCGAGCTGCGCCGCGCCGTCGAACCGTTCGACACCGTCGGCCCCCACTACCGCCGACCCGCCATGGACGCCCGCATCCCCAGCCGCACCAAATCCATCGAAGAACTGCCGATCGCCCTGGGCGTGCTCATCGCCGCGAACGGCGACTACCGCCAGGCCGTCCTCGGCGCCGTCAACTACGGCAGGGACTCCGACTCGATCGCCGTCATGGCCGGCGCCGTCGCCGGAGCGCTCGGCGGCGTCGACGCCGTCCCCGCCGAATGGATCAGCGGCGTCAGCGAAGGCAGCCGCATGGACATCACCGCCACCGGCCCCGTCATCGCCGCCGTCGCCCGCGACGTCTGGGCCCGCGACGCCGAACGCGCCGAGCGCGTCGCGGGGGCCCGCGGCTCCTTCGACTCCGAGGAGACGGCCCGATGATGCGACTGAGCTGGACCCAGCCCGAAGACCTCCTGCCGCACGCGCTGGTCGCCGCGGCGCTCGACGGCCGCGACGCGTCCGAGGTGCGCGAACGCTGGCTCGCCGCTGGCGGCGCAACCGACGCGCCCGTCAGCGGGGCGACGCCGAAGCCCGCACCGGAGCACCTGCGCGCGCTCGCCCGCGAACTGCTCGCCGAACTCGACCGACTGCCCGACCCCCAGACCCTGCACGCCGCCGAACCCGAGGACCTCGACACCATACTCTCGGACGCCGCACCGCCCGAGCTCCCACGAGACCCCGGCGGCGACTACGCCGACCGCGTCCTCGGCGCCTGGCTCGGCCGCGCCGCCGGCTGCCTCCTGGGCAAACCCGTCGAGAAGATCCCGCTCCAAGGCATCCGCGCCATCGCCCGCGCCACCGGCAACTGGCCGCTGGCCTCCTACTTCACCGAAGTCGGCCTCGATCCCGACATCGCCGCGCGATACCCGTGGAACCGCCGCAGCCGAGCCACCAGCCTCGTCGAGAACATCGACGGCATGCCCGAAGACGACGACCTGAACTTCCCGCTCATCGGCCTCGCCCTGCTGGAGACGGCCGGCCGCGACTTCACCACCGACGACGTCGCGCAGGCCTGGCTCGACAAGCTGCCAGGCGGGCGCGTCTTCACCGCCGAGCGCATCGCCTACCGCAACCTGCTCGACGGCCACGAGCCCGACACGGCCGGGCGCGTGCGCAATCCGTTCCGCGACTGGATCGGCGCCCAGATCCGCACCGACGTCTACGGCTGGACCGCGCCCGGCGACCCCATGGCCGCCGCCCGGTCGGCCTGGACCGACGCGCGGCTGAGCCACGGCCGGAACGGCGTCTATGGCGCGATGTTCGCCGCGGGAGCGTGCGCCGCCGCCGTCACCGGCGCCCCCCTCGCCACCGTCATCGAGGCCGGCCTCACGGTCGTGCCTCCGCGCAGCCGCTACGCCGCCGCCGTCCGACGCGGCGCCGAACTCGCCCGCGGCACGCTCGCCGACGAGGACGCGATCGACGCCCTCCACCGCGAATACGGCCACCTGCACTGGGTCCACGTTCTCAACAACGCCGCCCTGCTCGCCTTCGCGCTCACCCGCGGCGACGGCGACTTCGAGCGCACCATCACGCTCGCGGTCGCCGGAGGCTGGGACACCGACTCGGTCGGCGCGACCGCCGGCGGCATCAGCGGCGCTCTCACCGGCGCGCGCGGCCTGCCGCCGCGCTGGATCGACCCGCTCGACGACCGGCTCGCGAGCTCCATCCCCGGCTTCACCGAGGCCCGCTTCTCGGCGCTGGCCGCCCGCACCGTGGAGGTGGCCCGATGAGCGTCGTCGTGCTCGGCAGCGCGAACCTCGATCTCGTCTACGACGTCGAGCGCATCCCCGCGCCCGGCGAGACCGTCCTGGCCCGCGGCTTCGAGGCCTTCCCCGGCGGCAAGGGCAACAACCAGGCGATCGCGGCCGCCCGCGCCGGAGCCCAGGCCCGCTTCATCGTCGCGCTCGGCCAGGACGCCGCCGGCGACCGCCTCGCCGACCAGGCGCGCGGCGCGGGGGTCACGCTGCTCGACCGCCGCGTCCCGACCGCGACCGGCTCGGCCGTCATCTTCGTGGACCGTCGCGGCGAGAACTCGATCGTCGTCAACTCGGGCGCCAACGGCGAACTCGTCGACCTCACGGCCGACGAGCTCGACGAACTCGCAGCCGCCGACGTCCTGCTCCTGCAACTGGAGACACCGGTCGACACCGTCACCGCCGCCGTGCGCGCGGCGAAGGCCGCCTCGACGCGCGTGGTCCTCAACGCCGCGCCGTGCCGCGAACTCGGGGCCGAGCTCCTCGGCGACCTCGACGTGCTCGTGGTCAACGAGCACGAGGCCGCCGAACTCGCGGGCCCGCCCGCCAGCACCGATGAGGCATCGCTGCTGGCGGCCCTCGCCGAACACGGCTGCGCGGTGATCATCACGCTCGGAGCCGACGGCGCCCTCGTCGGCGTCCCCGGCGAGGACCCCGTGAAGGTTCCGGGCATCGAGGTCGAGGCCAAGGACACGACCGGCGCGGGCGACACCTTCGTCGGCGCGCTCGCCGCCGCACTCGACCGCGGCGTCCGCGATCTGGAACTGCGATCGCTCGTGGACGCCACCGAGTTCGCCACCGCCGCCGCCGCTATCGCCGTGCAGCGCAAGGGCGCCGTCCCGTCCATACCCACCCTGGAGGAGGTGCGGCAGTTCCGTGCAGCGCATTGAGCCGCGATTCGACCCCGACGAGGCGAACACCAACGAATTCGACCCGCTGGTACCCAGGCCGATCGACCGGCCCACCGTCCTGCCGCCCGGCGGCGCGATCGACCCCGAGATCGGCGACATCGCCAAGATCTTCGCCGCCCCGGACGATCCGGCCGCCTGGCCCGCCTGGCGCGCGGACCTGGCGACGTGGAGGGACGAGGCCCGGCGGCGGCTCGACTACAGCGGCGGCGCCTACGAGGAGCCCGAGACCCGCTGGGCGAGCCGCGCGTACGCCGTCGCCCAGGTCTGGCTGTGGGACGAGCGGCTGTTCGACCACGCCGAGCAGCGGTTCACCCCCGACGCCTTCCTGGAGGTGATCGCGGACCAAGGCGGCCTCGACGGCCTCGTGCTCTGGCACGCCTACCCCGTGATCGGGATCGACGAGCGCAACCAGTTCGACTTCTACCGCCACGTCCCGGGGATCGGCGGGCTCGTCGACCGGTTCCAGGAGCGCGGCCTGCGCGTCTTCGTGGACTACAACCCTTGGGACACCGGGACGCGCCGCACCGGACGCGACGACGCCGAGGAGCTGGCCGCGCTGGTCGCCGAACTCGGCGTCGACGGGGTCTTCCTCGACACGCTCAAGGAGGGCGACGCGAAGCTGACGCGAGCCCTCACCGAGGCGCAGCCGCCGCAGGTGCTCGAGGGCGAGTCCCGCGTCCCCAACCGGCGGATCGAGGACCACCTGCTGAGCTGGGCGCAATGGTTCGCCGACTCCGAGGCGCCCGGCGTCATGCGCGCGCACTGGTACGAGCGCCGCCACATGATGCACGCCATCCGGCGCTGGAACCGCGACCACAGCGGCGAACTCCAGTCCGCGTGGATGAACGGGACCGGCATCCTCGTGTGGGACGCCGTGTTCGGCGTCTGGGTCGGCTGGAACCGCAGGGACGAGGCGACGCTGCGGCGGATGCTCCGCGTCCAGCGGGCGATGTCCGACGTCCTCATCGAGGGGGAGTGGTCGCCGCTCGAAGGCGCCACGTCCGAAGCGATCGCCGCGCGCGTCCACGTCTCGCGGTGGACTGAGGACGGCATAACACTGTGGACGGTCGTGAACCGGGGTGAGCGCGACTGGACCGGCGACCCGCTCGCGGCGTCGCTCCCGGACGGCGCGCGGCGCTACGACGTCACCGCCGGCATCGCCGACGCGAACACCGTGACCGTGCCCGCCCGCGGGATCACCGGCATCGTCGAGCTCGCCCCGGGTACCGACGAGCCCGAGTGGCTGCCCCGGCTCCTGGGCTCCGCCGCCGCCGACCCCGGCTCGGCAGACGCGACATTCCCCGCCCGCGAGGCCGTCCGCCTCGTCCCCCGGGCCTCGGAATCCGCGACGCCCCCGGCGGACGCGCTCCGTGTCGAACCCGGCCGCCGCCGCCTCGAAGTGACCTACCGACGCCGCGAAACCGGCTTCTACCAAGGCGCTCCGTACGTCGAGGAGTGGAAGCCCCTGCCGCCCCGCCTCCACGACGACCGGCACGAGACCCTCGACATCCACATCCCGCGGCCCGTCGCCGTCGCCGCAGCGGAAGTCGCCGTCGCCGAGTACCGGTCGTTCCTCGACCAGAGCGGCTACCGGCCGAAGAGCGCCAACCGCTTCCTCTGCGCCGCCGCCGAAGGCGACGACGCACCGGTCACCGGCGTCTCCCTCGCCGACGCCCGCGCCTACGCCGCATGGGCCGGCGCGCGCCTGCCCGACGAGTTCGAATGGCAGCTCGCCGCCGAGCGAGCCGGGTTCCGCCGCCGCAGGCCGGGGGTGTGGAACTGGACCGAGAGCGAGCACTCCGACGGCGTCACGCGCTTCGCCATGCTCAAAGGCGGCAGCGAGCACCGCAGCACCGGCTCGGACTGGTACACCGACGGCGGCGTCCGCGACGCGACGTTCAGCCTCAAGCTCCTCCTCGCCGGCCTCGGCGTGGAGCGGTCCACGAGCATCGGCTTCAGAATCGCCTGGGACTTGGAGGACACCGAATGACCGCACCGCTGGAAGGACTCCGCGTCCTCGACGTCTCCACCCTCTTCGCCGGGCCCATCGCCGCGACCTTCCTCGGCGACTTCGGCGCCGACGTGATCAAAGTGGAGCACCCGACCCGGCCCGACGCCGCGAGAGGGCACGGCCCCGCGAAGGACGGCGTGAACCTGTGGTGGAAGACCCTGGGGCGCAACAAACGCACCGTCACTCTCGACCTCGGTACGAGGGAGGGCGCGGAGCTGCTCCTCAGGCTCGCCGCAGACGCCGACGTGCTCATCGAGAACTTCCGCCCCGGCACGCTCGAACGCTGGGGACTCGGGCCCGACGCGCTCCACCACGCGAACCCCCGCCTCGTCGTGGCGCGTGTGACCGCGTTCGGTCAGACCGGCCCCTACTCCTCCCGCCCCGGCTTCGGCAGCCTCGCCGAGGCCATGAGCGGCTTCGCCGCGCTCACCGGACAACCGGACGGGCCCCCGACGCTGCCGCCGTTCGGCCTCGCCGACGGCATCGCGGCGCTCGCCACCGCCTACGCGGTGCTCGTCGCGCTCAGATCCACCGAACGCGACGGCAAGGGCCAGGTCATCGACCTCGCGATCATCGAACCGATCCTCATGCTGCTCGGCGGCCAGATCACCGCCTACGACCAGCTCGGGTCCATCCAGCCGCGCAGCGGCAACCGCTCGGTCAACAACGCGCCGCGCAACGTCTACCGCACCGGAGACGGCGACTGGGTCGCCGTCTCCACCAGTTCGCAGTCCATCGCCGAGCGGGTCATGCGCCTGGTCGGCCGCGACGACCTCGTCGCCCAGCCCTGGTTCGCCTCCGGACACACGCGCGCCGAGCACGCCGACGAACTCGACGAGGCCGTCGCCGCATGGATCGGCGCCCGTCCGACCGACGAGGTCATCGAGGCGTTCGAAGGCGCGCAGGCGGCGATCGCGCCGGTCTACGACGTGCGCGGCGTCCTCGCCGACCCCCAGTACCGGGCCATCGGCACCGTCCAGACCGTCGACGACGACGAACTCGGGCCCCTGAAGATGCAGAACGTGCTCTTCCGGCTCTCGGACACCCCAGGCGCGATCCGCTGGACCGGTCGGCGGCACGGCCAAGACACCGATGCGGTCCTCGAAGAGGCCGGCGTCACCCGCGAACAACTGGAGCTGCTGCGCCGCAAGGGAGTCATATGAGCACGAGCGCGCTCTACGTCCCGGCGGACCGGCCCGACCGGTTCGACAAGGCCGCCGCCTCGGGCGCCGACATCGTCATCCTCGACCTCGAGGACGCCGTCGCCGAGTCCGCGAAGGCAGCCGCGCTCGCGAACATCGTCGACTGGCTCGCCTCTCCGCCCGCCAGCCCCGCGATCCAGGTGCGAGTGAACGCCGGCGCCGCACACGAGGTCCGCGCCGTCCGCGCGAGCGGCGCCGACGTGGGACTCCGCATCCCCAAAGTGGAAGACCCGAGGGCGCTCGACGAGATCGCCGCGCTCGCCGACGGACTGCCGCTCACCGCGCTCATCGAGTCGGCACGCGGCCTCGAAGCGTCCCCCGCCATCGCCGCGCACCCGGCCGTGACCGAGCTGGCCCTCGGCGAGGCCGACCTCGCCGGCGACCTCGGCAGCACCGACCCCGCCGTGCTCGACCACGCACGCCTCCGGCTGCTCGTCGCCGCACGCGCCGCCGGACTCCCCGCCCCGATGCTCTCGGTGTACCCCGCCATTCAGGACCTCGACGGCCTGCGCGCCGACACCGAGCGCGGCAGGTCGCTCGGACTGCGCGGGCGCGTCGCCGTCCACCCCAGCCAGATACCGGTCATCAGAGCGGTCTTCGCGCCGACCGACGAGGAGCGCGCATGGGCACGGGCCGTCATCGACGCGCTCGAGCACAGGGGAGTGACCACGCTCCCCAACGGCGAGATGGTCGACGCCGCCATGCTCGGACGCGCACGGAGCATCCTCGGCTGATCAGGGCCGCGACCGCAACTGAGGAACGTCAACCTGAATCGTCGAGAGCGACTTCCAACTCAGGAAGCGAAGCGAACGAGGGCTGGAGCGGCTCCACTCGGTGTCGGGTATGGCCTGTTGAGGCCGGAAATGGCAGCGGGGTCATTGGCGGCCTGCGCAAGTGGAGGACCGTCCTGCGCTGGAGCAGCGAGAAAAGCAGTGCGGCGGGTGGGGGGCGGGTTGTTGTCGCGGAGGCCGGTCGGTGGGGCCGTGTCGGGGAGGCTCTTGGGCCTGGCTGGGCGGCGGTGTTCGGGTACGACTGGGGGCGGTGCTCGGTGGCATGTGGGCGCGACGGAGCGGCGGTGCTCGGGCGGTGTGTGGTCCGGTCGGGTGGCGCATATGAGGGGTCGAGAGCTGAGGGGGCCGGTTTTGGTGGTTGGTAGGCACGGGAAAGGGCTCGAAGCCGTTGCCGGTTTCGAGCTGGTGACCTATGTGGTGCCTTCCCCGCCACGGCATCCCGCAGCGGGCATATTAAGAAGGGCGGTGGTCCGTAGTCCGGTGCCGGTGCCGGTGCGGCGCTGGCGAGGTCGCGAGATCGCGTCGCCTCTGTCAGTGGTGTCGAAGTCCCGTATCCCGGCCGCTGTCCCTTCCCTGGGGCCGGTGGTGAAGCCGGTTCGGGTTCGGTCGCGGGTTGGGGTGTCGGTGTCGGTGTCGTGAACCGGGCTCGCGCTTTGGCGCGGGCGGTTTTCGCGGCGGCTATGACCTGCTCGGTCTCGGCCTGTTCGGCGGCGGCTTCGAGGTCGGGTTTGAGTGTCTCGGACCATTCCTCGGGATACAGGCCGGTGGGGAAGGCGTTCGCGATGTCGTCGGTGAAGTCGGCGTCCAGGTCGGTGTCGGTGCGCCAGTCGGCGCACCCGCATTTCAGGTCGGGGTCGGTGTCCTCGTGCCCCTCGTGGTGGACGATCAACGCCTTGCCCGGTCCGGTTTTGGTGATCGTCCAGCCGGGGGTGTGAATGCGGCCGTGGTGAAACCGGCACAACAGGACCAGGTTCTCCGCGACGGTGGGGCCACCATTCGCCCAATGCACGATGTGGTGGGCTTCGGTCCACTGCACCGGGGCGAGACAGCCGCTCCAAGCGCACCCGCCCGGCTGCTCCAACTCCAACTTCCTGCGCAGGGCCGAGTTGGGCAGGCGCAGGGCGCGGCCGAGTTCGATCGCTTCACCGGTGCGGTAGTTGAACACGTTGGGGATCACGAGGCCTTCGCAGGCGAGCAGGCGGGCCTTACCGAGGCTGATCGGGTCGCCTTCGAGAGTGGCGACGCGTCCGGTGTCTTCCCCGGCCAGGGTCTCGATGTCGACTGACAGGTGGAGCGTGGTGGTGTGCCCGTGCCGCTTGGCCGCGTTCGGGTCGGCCCCGTGGGCCGCGAGCACCTGGTGGAACGCCTCGGCCCGCCGGTTCGCCGCAGGCGGCAGGCACCCGTCCTGGTCGACTTCGTCCTGACGCGGCGGGGGCACGGCGGTGGTCAACAGCTTGGCGAACAGCTTCCCGGTGTCGGCCGACAGGAGCCCGGAGAGGACGAACATGCCGTTCTCGGTCTCCACCAGGTCGAGCCGTTGCAACGACTGCTGCCCGAGCCCGTCCAACAGCTCCTCACCGTTGTCGAGCGCGGCTTGGAGCTCGTCGAGCTGGGCGTGCACATCCTTCACTGTCGCGTGGATGCAGTACTGCGCGATCAGATGCTCCGGCGTCGGGCAGAGCGTGTCCGCGTCGAACGGGGAGGGCACCGGTTCCTTGTAGGGAGCCCGGGCGTACACCCGCAGGGCCTTGGTCGCGTCCAGGCGGCGCACGGCCGCCGCGACCCGGTCAATCCGCGCCGCAGCCGACGTCGCCGTCTCGGCCAGGACGGTGAACTTCCCTGCCGTGCGGGCGATCGCCGCCAGATCAGCCGCGACGCGGAGGTGGAAGTCGAAGGTCGACACCAGCCACTCCCGCAGCGCCGAGAAGCCGTCGCAGTCGCGGTGGATATTCCAGGCTTTCGCCTCGATGACGTCCGACAGCACTCGCGCGTGCACCGAGTTCATCAACGCGGCAGCCTCATCAAGGTTGGTGTGGATGGCCGCTGCCCGCTCGGTCCGCTCCGTCTTACTGGGCTTCATCCTCGCCTTGGCCATCTGACACCTCCCTCGGTCATTGAGGTCTCGTACGAAGCTGCTGTTTCCGCCAGTTCGTGCTATACCTCTATTCTCCCAGGTCACAAGGCTTCTGTCATCACCCATTAGGGTGGGAAAACACTCACGTTTCCGCCGCCCGGAACCACGAGAAGCCTTGCCCCGCAAGACAAAACGGACACCACACGGCCCGCCCGCGAGGCGACCCGCGCCCACACCCCACCGGCACGCCCGCCGACCCGACCTCCACAGAGCACTCGCCTCTTCGTCGCTGACGCCTTTGGTGCAGCGCAACCATCAACGCCACACCGTTCCCGCCAGCGCCCACAAGTTCCATTGCCGGTCTCCCCAGGCTCCGGCCCCGCCACCTCGCTTACGCGACATCCCGGCGGTCGATCAGGACGAACGCGAGTACGAGGAACGCCACCAGGTAGGCACCGAGCATTCCGGCGGCGACCGGACCGGAGAGCGCGTCGAGCACTCCGGGTGTCGCGGTGGCCCCGCTCGACGATGCGCCCAGCGCCCCCGCCAGCGAGCCGGCGCTGGAACCGGGGAGCAAGTCGGTCACGGCGTCGAGGCCGTCGATCAGTCGGGCCGCGCCGCGCAGCAGGTTCTCCACCGCCAGGGTCCAGAGCAGACCCAGACCGACGCTCAGCGCCGGACCGCGGGTCAAGGCACCCAGGCACAGGCCCGCGGCCGCCCACATGCCGAGCACCAGACCGGTCCCGGCCATCGAGGCGCCCATATCGCCCCAGTCGGGCCACACGATGTCGCGCGACTCGATCGCGGCGACCAGGGCGGAGAGCGCGAGCGTCATCGCGGTGGTGAACGCCGCCAGCGCGGCCACGCATGCGCCGATGGCGACGGCCACGCCGCCGGTGACCGCGGTCCGGCCGGGCCCCTGCGTCATGACCGATTTCCACGTCCCCCAGCTGTAGGCGCTGCCGACGGCCAGGGCGGCGAAGATCATGACGATGGCGCCGCCGAACATCGGCGTGCCCGAGATGAGCATCTCCGGCGCGGCGGGGGGCAGCATCGAGGACAGGATCTCGTCCGCCGGTCCGCCCTGGAACGCGGTCTCGTCTCCGGTGCGGTAGGCGATGAAGGGAAAGCCGTAGCCGAAGAGGGTCTGGAGCCCGACCCACACGCCGCCGAGTACCCACGTCGCCGGCCACAGCAGCAGGCGTCGCAGTTCGGCACGAGTGCTGTTCATGACCGGGGTCATCGTCCCGCCTCCGTCATCGTGAGGAATACGTCTTCGAGTGAGCGTTCCTGCACCGCGATCGCATGCACGTCGACGCCGTCGGCCACGAGGTCGCGGACCATGCCGGGGAGGTCGACCCCGTCGGCGTCGGCGGCCAGGACCGTGCGCCCGTGCTCGTCCTCGGTGAGTTCGACGTCAGTGTCTGTGGCGCCCTTCATGACCCGCATGGCCCGGTCCACGGGCTCGGCACGGACCTTGAGCATCCGGGCACCGCGAAGGTCGGCCACGGTGCCCTCATAGGACATCTTGCCGCCGACCACGACGCCGACGCGATGGCAGAACTGCTGCACCTCGGCCAGGAGGTGACTGGAGAGCAGCACGGTCTGGCCGTGGTCGCTCAGATCCAGGATCAGTCGGCGCATCGACGCCATGCCCGCCGGGTCGAGGCCGTTGGTGGGTTCGTCGAGAACCAGCAGATCGGGCCGCCCCAGCAGGGCGGCGGCCACGCCGAGCCGCTGCTTCATCCCCAGTGAGTAGGTCCGGAACCGGTCCGTGCCGCGGTCGGTGAGGTCGACCCGGTCGAGCGCCTCCTCGGCGTCAGGGCGGCCGAGGCTGCGGTAGCGGGCGATGACGCGCAGATTCTCGATGCCGGACAAGTACGGGAAGAACCCGGGCCCCTCGATGAGCGAGCCGGTTCGCCGCAAGGCGTCGGGGCTGCCGGGCGCCAGGCCGTGCACGAGCGCCGAACCGCCCGTGGGCCGCACGAGCCCGAGCAGCATCCGCAGGGTCGTGGTCTTGCCGGCGCCGTTGGGCCCCAGGAACCCGTACACCTCTCCGCGGCGGACCGTGAGGCTCACTCCGTCGACAGCAGCATGGTCGCCGTAGCGCTTCGTCAACCGATCGGTCGAAACGATGTAGTCGTCCATGACTTCATCGTCGGCGCCGGTGGCCGCGGCGGCATCAGTGTGAGAACGTACCCGCGGCTACGCGCCGGGAGGTATCTGCGTCCGCTCCGACTCGTGGCCGGGCGGCGCTTCGCGAGCGAGCGGGGCGGTCGCGGGTCCGTTGATCACGCTGCCGTCGACGTCGAATCTGGAGCCGTGACACGGGCAGTCCCAGCTGCGCTCGGCGTTGTTGAATCCGACGACGCACCCCAGGTGCGTGCAGACCGCCGAGAGCATGTGGAGGGAGCCGTCGTCGTCGCGGTAGACGGCGCGGCGTTCGCCGTCGACCTTCATGACCGCGCCCTCACCGGGGCGCAGCGCCTCGGGTGTCGTGGCCTTGCCCGGTCCCGAGAGCCGGTCCCCGATGAAGTGCTTCGCCACCTCCTTCTGGAAGGAGGCGAACTGCGTCGCCTCCTTGGTCGGGTGGAGGCGTGAGGGGTCGTACAGGCCGCTCCACTCCGGTGGCTCCCCGGCCGCGAGCGCCGCGATCAGCCGGCCGGCCAGGATGCCGTTGCTCATGCCCCAGCCGCCGAAGCCGGTCGCCACGTAGACATGGTCCTCGTTTCCGGGCACGCGGCCGATGAAGGGCAGCTTGTCGGTGGTGTCGTTGTCCTGCGCTGCCCAGTGGTACGCGAAGTCCGTGACACCGAACCGCTCGGTGGTCCACTCCGCGAGCCGCTCGAACCGGCTCGCCACGTCGGCGTCGCCGGGTGTGAACCGCTCGCCGGTGACGATGAGGAGCCGCTCGCCCTCGCGGTACGGTGCGGTGCGCACCGAGCGTGTGCCGCCCTCCTGCGTGATGTACATGCCCGCCGGGTCCGCCGCGGCCGGGATGGGCGCCGCCACCACCAGTTCCCGGCGCGGTGACAGCCTGGAGAACAGGCGGAGCCGGTCCAGCACCGGGTAGTGGGTCGCCACGACCACTTCGCGGGCCCGGACCTCGGGCCCGTCCTCGGTGGCGAGCACGGCCGGTGAGCCGCCGAGCTCGGCATCGACCACGCGCGTGCCCTCGAAGATCCGCCCTCCGTGCGCCAGGAGGTCGTCGGCGAGGGCCAGGAGGTACTGGCGGGGATGGAACTGGGCCTGGTTCTCCAGCCGGATCGCTCCGGCGACGGGGTACGGCAGGCCGGTCTGGGAGACGAACGACGCGTCCAGGCCCGCTCGTCGGGCGGCCTCGACCTCGGCCCGGACGAGGTCGACGCCTTCCTCGGTCTCGGTGTAGGTGTACGCCGGCGCGCGTTCCAGCTCGCAGTCGATGCCGAGCGCTTCGGCGACGGTGAAGGCGTGCTCCATCGCCGCCGTCTGGGACTCGGCGTACATGCGGGCCGCCTCGGCGCCGAATGTCTCGCGCAGATGGGCGTAGACGAGCCCGTGCTGCACGGTGAGTTTCGCCGTCGTGTGTCCGGTGACGCCCGCGGCGAGGCGTCCGGCCTCCAGCACGGCCACCGACCGGCCCGCGCGGGCCAGCTCCCAGGCCGCGCACAGCCCGGCGATCCCGCCGCCGATCACGGCGACGTCGAAGTCCAGATCGGCGTTCAGCTTCGGATGAGGCCCTGCGTCGGTCGATGCGATCCAATACGACTCGGGTGGGCCGAATTTCATGTTCACGACATCGGTTTACCCAAGGTCCGGCGTCCCATGCCGACGGACGCCCGATCGCTGTGGTCGTTCCGCCTCCGTCGAGAGGTTTAGCCTCTCCATGCCTCGGGCATCGCCTATCGCGTCGAGGCGGTGACGTGACGTGATCCCGCCGTGCGCTCAGGTTGAGGGGTTCGGGTATGAGACAGCTGATCGCGGGAGCGGCGGTGACCGCGGGCGCCGCGGCGGCGTGGGGACTGTGGCGTGGACTGCGCAACGGGTCGCCGCCGGACGAGCAGGACCGCTGGTTGGCGGTCACGGTCAACGCTCCGGTCGACGCGGTGAAGTCGGACGAGCGGCTGCGCAAGGTGCTCGCCGCGTCGGGAAAGAAGCTGGAGCTGCGGGTGACTCCCGCGCCGGGGGACCGTGGGACCGAGATCGCGGTCCGCCTGCTCGACACCGCGCCTCCCTGGGCGTTCACGATCGCCTCCAGGATCGCCGGGCGCGACCCGAGGCAGCCGGTCCGCCAAGCGCTCCGCGACGCGAAGTCGCTGCTGGAGACCGGCGAGACGCTCCAGTTGGACGAGACCGCCGGGCGAGGCGGCGGCATCGGGACGAAAATCATGGAGGTGGCCGGCCGCCGC
Source organism: Glycomyces tarimensis (assembly GCF_054776215.1). NCBI lineage: Bacteria > Bacillati > Actinomycetota > Actinomycetes > Glycomycetales > Glycomycetaceae > Glycomyces > Glycomyces tarimensis. The sequence continues at coordinate 5,235 of NZ_BAAHCB010000013.1, read as the reverse complement.
GCCGGCGGGGAGGGGCGACTGTGAAGGCACTGTGCTGGCAGGGCGTCAACGAACTGTCGGTCGAGGAGGTCCCCGATCCGCGGATCCTCAACGACCAGGACGCCATCGTGCGCGTGAGGGCCACGACGACGTGCGGTTCCGATCTCCACCTCATCGACGGCTACATCCCGGCGATGGAGGCCGGGGACGTCCTCGGCCACGAATTCGTCGGCGAGGTCGTCGAGACCGGTCGGGGAGTCGAACGCCTCAAGGCCGGTGACCGGGTCGTGGTGTGCTCCTTCATCTCATGCGGCCGCTGCTGGTACTGCGAGCACGACCTGTGGTCGCTGTGCGACAACGGCAATCCCAAACCGGGCATCGCCGGGATGCTGTGGGGACACGAGACCGCCGGCATCTACGGCTACTCTCACGCGGCGGGCGGTTTCGCCGGGAGCCACGCCGAATACGTCCGCGTGCCGTTCGCGGATTACGGCGCCTTCGTCGTCCCGGAGGGACTGGAGGACGACCAGGCCGTGTTCGCCTCTGACGCGGTTCCCACCGGATGGATGGGCGCGGACCTGGGCGGCGTCGGCCCCGGTGACGTGGTCGCGGTGTGGGGTGCCGGCGCGGTAGGCCAGATGGCGGCCAAAGCCTCGATGCTCCTCGGCGCGGAGCGCGTCATGGTGATCGACCGATACCCCGACCGGCTCGGCATGACCGAGCGGCACATCGGGGCCGAGACCCTCGACTACACCGCCACGGACGTCGGTGCCGAGCTGCGGGAGCGCACCGGCGGGCGCGGGCCGGACGTGTGCATCGAAGCGGTCGGCATGGAGGCCCACGCCGCCGGGCCGCAGCACCTCTATGACAGCGTCAAGCAGCGGCTGCGCATGGAGACCGGGCGCCCCGAGGCCGTCCGCGAGGCCGTCCACGCCTGCCGCAAGGGCGGGAGCGTCTTCCTGCTCGGCGTGTTCGTCGGGATGGTCGACAAGTTCCCCCTCGGCGCGGTCATCAACAAGGGTCTGACGGTTCGCGGCGCGCAGCAGCACGGCCAGCGCTACATCCCGATGCTGCTGGATCGGATGGCGAGCGGCGAACTGGAGACGGGGCACCTGGCCACGCATCCGATGTCGCTCGACGAGGGCCCGAGGGGCTACGACATGTTCAAGCACAAAGAGGACGGATGCCTGCGCGCGGTCTTCCATCCCGCTCGGTAGCCGCTCTCCAGGGCGATCGCCGTCACAGAAATTTGCGGCGCCGACGTTTACGGCCGGACTAAAGGGGCATATGAGACGCGGTGGGAGTCTCCTTGGCGGCATCCCGGCCGAGGCGGTCGGACTGCGGGGAGCGAGGCGCGAGCGCCGCTGACGTGGCGCCCGGACAGGTGGACCGGGTGCGGATCGGCCGGTGCCCCGTGTCACGGCTCGGGCACTGACCGTCGGCGCGTCGCCCGGCGACGCAGCGACGGTCAAGCGCGGGCCGCATGATCCGATCGCACAGAAGGACAGGAACCGCATGGCTTTCAACCCGCTCGAACACCAAGGCATCCCGCTGGATCGACAGGTGCGCAACTGGCGTGAGCTCGACGTCGATCCGATCGATCCCGACTACGCCGACCCCTACACGCGGTGCCGGATCATCGCGATGAACGGCATCGAGGTGGAGGCGATCATGTTCAGCCACCAGCTCGCGCGCCACTGCCCCTCGATGGACGTGAAGCGGCAGCTCGCCGAGGTCCGGTATCTGGAGCACCAGCAGCAGAAGGCCGTCAACTGGCTGCTGCCGGGCATCTCCTCCGCACTCGAGACCACGATCGCCTACGAACAGGTCGCCGTCGACCTGACCGCCTGGGTCGCGCGCATGGAGCCCGATCCGGAGCTGAAGCAGGCCTACCAGTTCGGCGTGCTGGAGGACTTCGACCACCTCTACCGGTACGCGAACCTGTACGAGATGGTCCAGCACCGCAAGGCCGAGAAGATCGTGGACGACCTGACCGAGGTGATACCGGGCAGGCCGACCAAGTATCACCACCGGCACGCGGCCGACAACGTTCGCGAGCCGTACGACCGGAATACGACCGATCCGATATCGAAGCTCCACGCGCTCACCATCATGTCGGCCGAGCAGCAGACGATGAACTACTACATGAATGTCGGCCCGGAGTACATGGAGCCGATCGCCCGCCAGCTCTACCAGGAGATCGGCCTGATCGAGGAGGAGCACGTCACGCACTATGAGTCCCTGGTCGACCCGGGGGAGACGTGGTGGGAGCAGCTGCTCAACCACGAGTACAACGAGTGCTACCTGTACTACTCGTTCATGCAGACCGAGTCCGACCGCCGGATCAAGGCGATATGGGAGCTTCACCTGAACATGGAGCTCGAGCACCTCAGACTCGCATGTGAGCTGATGCGCGAGCACGACGGGCGCGAGCCCGAGGAGGTCTTGGCGCCCGAGTTGCCCCAGCCGGTCACGTTCGAGCCGAACAAGGCCTATGTGCGCGAGCTGCTCGACACGCAGATCGACCTCACCACGCTCGGCGCCGGATACGTGCAGGAGGCCCATGAGCGCTTCGAGCGCATGCAGGAGCAGATCCACGGCGGTGAGGCGCCGCCCAGCGAGCGGGTCATCGACATGCACCGCGAGCAGTTCGGCACCGATTACCGGCACTCCACCGAGGGCGAGCACCCGGTCGAGGAACTGCGTCAGCAGCCGACCCGGCAGCAGTGAGGGAGGAGAGGCATATGCACGTCGAAGACCGCCCCGAGCACGTAGAAGACGTCATCGAACTGCTCCTGGGCCAGCACCAGCTCATCCGCGAGCTGTTCGTCGAGGTCCAGTCGCATACCGGTGAACGCCGGCGGGAGGCCTTCGGGCGTCTGGTCCGCCTGCTGGCCGTCCACGAGACCGCCGAAGAAGAGGTGGTGCATCCGCTCGCCAGGCGCAAGATCGACGCCGGCGAGCAGATCGTCGAGGAGCGCCTCCACGAGGAGCACGAGGCGAAGGAGGTCCTCGCCAGGCTCGAGGACATGGACTTCGACTCGGTCGAATTCGACGACACGCTCGCGCAGTTGCGGACCTCGGTGCTCGAGCACGCGAACCGCGAAGAGGTCTACGAGTTCCGCTATCTGCGCGCGCAGTATGAGCCCGACCGGCTCCAGTCGCTCGCGAAGCAGGTGCGAGCCGCCGAGAAGATGGCGCCCACGCATCCGCACCCGGGAGCCGAGTCGGCCGCCGAGAACCTGACCGCCGGGCCGGTGCTGGCGGTGTTCGACCGGGCCAAGGACGCGATGCGCGACAGCGGGTCGCAACGTGACTGAGCCGCGAGACCAGCCGAACGGAGGAC
>NZ_BAAHCB010000013.1:0-1879 GCF_054776215.1 Glycomyces tarimensis | reverse complement strand
TCCGCTCCTCACCGGCCCGTCCCGTCCGCCGCACCGAGCGATGCCGCCGCGATCTGAAGGCGAGCTCGTGAACGACCGAAGCGATCCGCAAGCCGAAGCCCCACACGACCGCGTCCGATCGCTGCTCGCGACCGGCGTGATCGGGGTGGGCGTGATGGCGGGGGTGGACGAGATCGTGTTCCATCAGATTTTGGGGTGGCACCACTTCTACGATCCCTCCACCTCTGACGTGGCGCTCCTGTCCGACGGGCTCTTGCACGCCGGTGAACTCATCGCACTGACGGCGGGCTTCTTCTGGTTCGCGGACCTGCGCCGACGCGGTGTCCTCGATCCGCGCTTCGCCTGGGCGGGATTCCTGATCGGATCCGGCGCCTTCCAGCTGTTGGACGGCATCGTCAACCACAAGGTGCTCAGGCTGCACCAGATCCGATACGGCGTCGAGCTGTGGCCCTACGATTTGGCGTGGAACCTGTTCGGCGCGGTGCTGCTCCTGACGGGGGCCGCATTGGCGGTCGCCTCCCGCGCTTCGGACCGGTCCCGGCGCAGGGCCGGATGATGACGGCGCACGGCACCGGTTCCCCGTCGACGCACCTGGCAGCCGCCCTGGTCCTGATCTTCGCGGTGGCCGCCGGATACCTGTGGGCGGCGTCGCGCGACCGCGACGGCTGGAGCCGGTGGAGGACCGCCGCGTGGCTGGGCGGCTGCGCGACGGCCGGCCTCGCGGTGTCCCCGTTGGTCGACGCCGAGCCCGAACCGGTGGTCCACATGGCGCGGCACCTGATGCTCGGCATGGTGGCGCCGATCGGGCTCGCGCTCGGCGCGCCCGTGACATTGCTGCTGCGCACGCTCCCGACGGCGTCGGGTCGCCGACTGACGCGGGTCCTCCGAGCCCGGCCGATCCGCTGGCTCGGGCATCCCTTCGCCGCGGCGACGCTCAACGTCGGCGGGCTCTACGCGGTCATGCTCACGCCGCTGCACGCCGCCGCGTCCCAACAGCCACTGCTGCACGGCCTCGTCCTCGCGCACTATCTCGCGGCCGGGTACCTGTTCACCTGGTCGATCATCGGACCTGACCCGGCTCCCCACCGCCCGGGAACGGCGACCCGAGCGGTGGCGTTGGCCGCAGCGGTGGCCGCCCACGCGTTCCTGGCCCGATACCTCTACGCTCACACCCTGCCGGTGGGACACGACCCGCAATCCGTCCGCGCCGCCGCTCAGCTGATGTATTACGTCGGCGACCTCGCCGACCTGGTCATCGCCGTGATCCTGTTCGGCACGTGGTACCGCGGGCGCGCCCGTCGCGACCAGGTGGCGAAGTCGAGTGCGCACCGGCTGGCATGAATCCGAATAAGACGGGTAGTCCGGGCTCAACCTCACTTCTCGGAGAGGAGAGTTGCGATGTCCGACATCAATGCCCCGGTGCGTGCGGGACGCACGCCCGTCCAGGTGACCACGATGGTGGTGGCCGCCGTGTTCCTTGTCGTGGGCGTGCTCGGGTTCATCCCGGGCGTGACCACCGAATACGACTCGATGACCTTCGCCGGCCACGAATCCTCGGCCATGCTGTTCGGCGTCTTCGCCGTCTCGGTCCTGCACAACATCGTCCACCTGCTGTTCGGGATCGTGGGTTTCCTCATGGCCCGCTCGGTGAGCGGATCGGTGGCGTACCTGATCGGAGGCGGCCTGGTCTACCTGGTCCTGTGGATCTACGGCCTGGTGATCGATCTCGATTCGGCCGCGAACTTCGTCCCGGTCAACAACGCCGACAACTGGCTGCATCTGGGCCTGGCCATCGGCATGATCGGGCTCGGAACGGCCTTCCGCATGCGCCTCAGGAGGTGACGCCCGATGCGTGGCGGCCCGTCCGGGCCGCCACGCC